>NZ_JAAGOZ010000025.1:0-75625 GCF_010499845.1 Salipiger sp. PrR007
AACCGCTATGGCGTGTTTCCTTACGTGATCGGGCGGCACCGCATGTTCCCGCCGCTGACCGCCAGCGGCTATTCGGAGACGGTGGGCCGGGACATCTACTATCGGGGCCGCATGACCTTCGGTTGGGCCCCCGGCGGTGTCGCGCTCGAGGACCTGCGGATCGGCACGACGCCGATCACCGAGTTCAGCGGCGTCGAGCTCGAGTTCCGCAATGTCGACAAGGCGCGGACGCTGGCTGCCATGCCGGGCCTCGAGGCGCTTGTGTCCCCCAAGACCGAAGAGAGCCATGCGCCCCAGGCGCTGCTTTCGGAGGTTGGCGAGCAGTACGTCTATGCGCCCAGTGCAGCGGCAAAATCCGTCTCGCTCACCCTTGAGCCGACGGCGCTTTACTACCTCAGCGGCCTCACCGCCGTTGTCGAGGTGGAAGAGGCGGGTTCCGGGACATGGACCGCAGTCGCCACCTATGACGATCTCGCGAGCGCGCAGACCTTCAGCGCGGGGCCTTTCGCGGATGGCATCTCGCGCAGCTGGCGTGTGCGCCTGACCGCTGTCACCGAGGCGGATGTCGCGCCCAAGGTCTCGCGCAGGCGCAGCAACGAAGGGCTGACCGTCACCAGCGCCAGCGCGTCCTATCAGCAGGCCGAAGCCGGATGGCGCTCGGGATCGGAGACGATGCGCCTCTATCCGCGCGACGTGGCCGAGGATGTCTATTCCGACGTCCCGCAGCAGGACGTGCCGGTCGTCAAATACACCCGCATCGACACCTCGAGCGCGGCGATCGACCTGAGCTTCCCGCAGGGCCTCTACAAGACGCGCAGCAGCGGCAAGGTGTCCGGGCATGGCACCGACTTCCAGTTCGAATACCAGTCCACCGAAGGCGGTCTCAACGAGGCGGACTGGATCGATCTCGGGCTCGACAACATTCACGCCAAAAGCACCACGCTCTTCCGCTGGACAAAAACCATCACCTTCCCGGAACCCGGCGAATACGCGATCCGGATCACCCGGCGCTGGCTGATTGACGAAGACCCCGGAGATGTGAACACCGCCACGCTCAGCGCGATCCGTTCGTTCCGAGATGGCGAGCTGCCGAGCCCTAAGGGGATTGCCGAGGTCGCGTTCCGCATCATGGCGACCGACCAGCTGAACGGGCGGGTGGACAGCCTCAATGCGATCGTGCAGCAGCTGGCGCCGGTGTGGACCGGATCGGGGTGGACCGCCCCACAACCGGTCCGCCATCCGGCCTGGGGCTTTCTGCAGGCGATCCGTGGCCAGCACCTGCGCAGGCCGGTGCGCGACGAGCGGATCGATCTTGAGGCGTTCCGAGCCTGGGCGACGGAAGAGCCGCACTGGACCTGCGACTACGTGGTCGACACCGCAACCCAGCTCGGCGAGGTGCTCGACATCATCGCCGCCGCGGGCCGTGCCAAGCGCACGCTCACCGATCTCAAGTGGTCGATCATCCGCGACAATGCCGCGGGCCCGGTGCGCCAGGTGTTCACGCCGCGCAACAGCTGGGGCTTCAAGGCCGAGCACCGCTTCCCGCGCAAGATTCACGGCTTCCGTGTGAAGGCGCGCTCCGAGCGCCTCGAGTGGCAGGAAGACGAGATCCTCGTTCTCGCCGATGGCTTCACCCGCAAGACAGCAAGTGAGCTCGAGACGCTCGATCTGCCCGGCGTGGTGGTGACCACCGAGGATGAAGACGAGGGCAACGTCTACCGGCTCGGTCGGTATCATCTCGCAACCGCGCTGAACCGCCCGGCCACCTACACACTGCAGGTCGGCTGGGAGCACCTGCGCGTTACGCGCGGCGACAAGGTGCGCTTCGTGCACGACGTGCCGCTGATCGGCGTGGGGCAGGCGCGCATCAAGGCAATCACCCTGGGCGGCGACGGGTTCGTCGACAGCCTCACGCTCGACGATGTCTTCGACTTCGATCAAGCCAGCTTCCGCATGCTGGTCCGGAACGTCGGCGGCAATCAGAGCTTCACCGCGTTTTCGCCAGTCGATCCCCAGACGCGCGTCTGGACGCCGGCCACCAATGTGGCGGCGGGCGACATTGCGGTCGGTGACCTGGTGATCGTCGAAGAGCTGATGCAGGAAAGCGTGGACCTCATTGTCACCAGCGTGCGGCCAAAGCCGGATGAGAGCGCCGAGCTGCAGCTGGTGGACGCGGTGCCCGCCGTCCTCGACGCGGACAACGGAGCGATCCCGCCCTACAGCCCGGTGATCACCGAGCCGCGCGATCCGGCCACTGCAGGTCTGCCACCGGCGCCGGTTGTGATCTCGGCCTATTCCTCGAGCCTCACCCAGATTGTGCTGCCCGACCTGTCGGTGCGCCCGCGCATCGCGGTGCAGCTCGCGCCCTTCGTGACCGGTTCGGCGGCCGAGGGCGTGAGCCTGCAGCTGCGGTGGTCCGACGCCGAGGCAGAGGCCGCGTGGGTTTACGGGGAAAAGGTCGCCGCGGGCGAATACACCCTGCTGACGGGCGCGCTCGAGGAGGGTGAGAGCTACCGCGTCGAGGTGAGCGCGGTTGGGGCGGATGGGAAGACGCGCGGCTGGGTCTCTGCGGGTATGGTCACGGCCACCATGGCGCCGCCGGCGCCGCCGCTGATCTCGGCTAGCGCTGCGGCCTTCGAGATCCCCGATGCCGCGGGCAGGGGCCGGCGTCCCGGCATCCTGCTGAGCTGGGTGGTGCCGCCCAACAAGTCGCTCCGGGTGACGTGGCAGCTGCGCATTGCAGCGACGGGCGCGCTGGTGCAGCGCGGGCTCTTCGCCGAGGCCTCCGAGGGCAGCGTGCTGATCTCCGATGGTCTCGTGCCCAACGTTGCCTATCAGGTCAGGGCAAGCTTTGTGACGGGCGCGTCCGATCAGCGAAGCTGGACGAGCTGGATGGACGTGACGACCGACGACGTGCGGCTTGCCAGAGACGATCTTGATACAGCGCTCACAGACCAGCTCGACGAGGCGTCGACCGTCGCCAACCAGGCGCTGCAGGATGCGGAAGACGCGCATCAGGCGGCAGACGCGGTGTCGGATGAGCTGCACGCGGCGGTCGCGAGCCTCACAGTCGATTATGACGCCGCGCAGAAGGCGGCGCAGGACGCCCAGACGGCGCGTGACGCGGCGGTGCTTGCCAAGGAAAGCGCAGCGGCCTCCAAGGCGGCTGCGGCCCTCTCTGAGACCAACGCGGGCAGTGCGGCCGATGCCGCGTCGTCGTCGGCCAGCGCGGCGGAATCGAGCGCGACCGAAGCAGGACAGCAAGCGAGCGCTGCTACGGCAGCCAAGAATGCTGCCGCCACCTCCGAGAGCAACGCCTCTACTTTCGCGCAGAGCGCTGCGGCCGCAAAGCAGGACGCCGAAGGGGCAGCGGCGGCGGCGGCGTCTTCCGAGGAACTGGTGGCCAGCACCGCCGGGCTCTACGTGCACCCGTCTGACTTCGCGCTCGACGGCAAGTTCTGGTCGGACGCGATTGCCGGTGACCCCAAGGCGAAACCGGACAAGGTCGACGCGTTCCGCGATACGCCGGACGGGCGGGTGATCTACCGGAGCCTCCCGTTGGCGAGCAACTCGCACCTGGTGCCGAAGTTCTACCTGCGCAACGCGCCGGGCAAGACGTTCCGCATGACGCTTCGGGCGCGCTATGTGGGGGCGCTGGGAGACCAGACAAATGCGGCTCTGCGCCTGCAGTTCCGTCGCATCAACGGCGACTTCAGCAGCACGACGGCGACCTGGACGAAAGACTGCATCTTCGCGGCGGCGAACACGGTCGAGACCTTCAGCTACGAGATCACCGATCAGAACGGCCTGACCCCGTGGATGCTCGGCTTTGCCTATTGGCCCTCGGCCTACACGGGCACGGGCGACGTCGAGGTTCTGAGCTTCGAGGTCGAGGACGTGACCGCGCAGAAGCAGGCGCAAGACGCCGCCGAAGCCGCGGCATCGCACGCGCAGAGTGCTGCCGCCTCCGAGAGCGGAGCATCGCAGGCTGCCAGCGCGGCGAATGAGAGCAAAGGCGAGGCGGCCACTTCGGCCGGGCAGGCCTCGACCTACGCAGGGCAGGCGGCGACGGCCAAGGCTGACGCCGAAGGCGCGGCCAACAGTGCGTCTGAGTTCAGCCGCCTTGCCTCGATCACGCAGCGCGCGGCGAGCACGCGCAATCTGGTGGTGCAGCCGGATGTGAACGACGTGCCGGTGGGCGCTCAGCCGGAGTTTTGGAACAACCGCGCGACCGTGGTGGACGGGCGCCCCGGTGGCGTGCCCGAGACGGATCGCAGCCTGGACCTCGCCGATGGCGCGGCGACGGCGCCTTGGTATGTCGGCAACCCGGTCGGCCGCAAATATCGCTTCAAGGCCACGGTTCGGACGATCGACACCGGGGCCGTCTCGCGGTTTACGCTGCGCGGTGAAGATGAAGCAGGCAACCCGTTGCAGACGGTGGGTTCGTTCAACTTCCCAGCAGGTCAGCCGTGGGCTGTGTTCGAGGACGTTATCGAGGTCACGCAAACCAGCTACGTGCGGTTCGCGCCAGGCTTCGATCTAACCGACGGCGGCACAATCCGGGTCTATGACTTCCAGTGCCACGACGTGACCGAGGAGGAGAATGCCTCGGAGGCCGCTATGGCGGCCAATACGAGCGCGGAGAACGCTAGCACCAGCAAGGACCAGGCCGGCAGCTTCGCGGGGGCCGCGTCTACCCATGCTCAGTCGGCCCAGACCCAGGCGGGCTACGCGCTCAATCACGCCGAGGCGGCTGCTCTCAGTAAGAATGCCGCCAAAGGCTCCGCAGTTGCCGCGGCGACCTACTCGCAGACCGCCGCGCGCATCACAGGGCAGGGGGTGGGGTGTCTCGCAGACGCCTACTTCGACACCTACGGAGACCCCTACGGCGAAGCGGGGTCGATGTGGCTGGACTTCGACGGCGGTCCCGACTCCCAACCCCCGGCGGCCAACCAGATTTTCCCGGTCGGGAAGTCGCTCAGCTTCAATTACACCGACTTGACGGCTCACTCTGGTGTGCGGATGCAAACCTCCGTCGGCTGGAAGGGGCCTCAGAACGAAGCGGCATATGTTGTGGAGGTGATCTTCACCTACGTTGGTGGCGCCGGAATTGGCGGTGCTGGCATCCTGCTCGACTGGAACCACAGCAGCGGTGAGAGCCGAGCTGCGATAAAGCTGGAAGACATGATTGCCGGTGGATTGAAGGCAGGCGTGCCGACCTTCGCCTCGGCAATCCTCAAACGCCCGGCCTCGTTCCCCGGAAACTTCACCACGCATGATGCCTGGCTCATGGCCAACTATGATGGCAACGGTTTGGGGCCGATCCAGCGCAAGCACATCCGGTTCCATTATTTCCAAATCCGGGCGGCTACGCCGCAAGACCTGCAGAACCTCGACACGGCCGCCACCGTGGCGCAGGACACGCAGACCCTTGCAACGCTTGACGGCAAGGTGCGGGCCAGCACTGGCATCACGGCTGCGGTTACCAGTGCTGGCAACACCGAAGTCGCTGAACTGCGGCTGACTAGCTATGATGACCCGGATGGTTCGAGCGGCTCGGCTGTTGTTCTTAAGGGTGATGACGTCATCGCCGATGGCACGCTCACCACGCGGAAGCTGGCGGTTGGCTTTGCAGGTAATCAGCTGACCAACACTGCCTTCTGGGCGGGCTTGAACGATTGGAGCAACAACGCGGGGGGCGGCGTCGGCGCACAGAGCAGCTTTCTGGTCCGCTCGCCGGGGTCTTCTTATGCGGGCCTTCGGTATCCAACCTTGTACATATACCAAGCTGGCACGGCGACCGATGGCTATGCTGATTTTGTCTCGACCCCTTCCTACACTGCCGATGGTGGTAACGGTCTGGGAGCGGCATGCAGGGCGAACCAGAAATGGGAAGCGTCTGTTTATGTGTCGACGCATCGGTGCGTTGGTCAGCTGCGTATCCAGTGGGTTGATGCCAGCGGCAATACGATCACCTACTCCGGCCCGGTTACTATCCCCACCAATTCCGGGTCTGCCGACAACCCTGACGAATGGCAGCGTATTGGGGTTCGCGGGATCGCCCCCACCGGGGCAGCCTATGCGCGCATCCACATCCGCAAACTCGGAACTCAGTCGAGCACCAGCAGCTACCTTTTCTTCCACAAGCCGATGCTCTGCGAGTGCCCGGTCAACGCCACCGAGCTCACCCCCTATGGTCCGGGGGGTGCGACCTTCATCGACGGCGACATCATCCGCACCGCGTCGGTCTATGGCGACCGGATGGTTGCCAGGTCCATGGAAGCGGATGTCCTCAAGGCAAGGTCGCTGACGGCGGCTGAGGTTGCGGTCGGCACCCTCAGCGCTGAGGAGATCATAGCTGACGGCATTACCCGGCAGGGCGTGGCTGGCTCGGGCCTGGTGACGAACGACAGTGCGACGTGGACGACCGTGGCCGCATTCACTCTGCCGAGTATGCCAAAGCCTTCCTATGTCCAGGGCATCGTCTCGTTTGATCTGACCACAATTCCGACAGGCATACCCGGACAAAACTGGAACCTCCGTGTTGTGGTGCAAGGCAGTGTGCGCTTGCTGCTGAATTTTACCTCGGCGGGCTTCTACACCAGTGCTCAGCGTTACCACATTCGCGCCTTCACGCTGCAGGGCGCGGCGGCTGGGAACGTCGAGGTGAAATTCGAGATCAACCACTTTGGCGGGGCGGGCATCCAGAACTGCAACCTGTCCGCCATTGCGGCAATGAGGTGATGAGATGACCGAAGAAGCCTTGGAGCCGGTGCGCCGGCTGTACGTCCAGCTCGATGACGAAGGCCGCCCCGCCCGGTGGTCCTCGTCGCCGCTCGAAGACGGCGAACTGGAAATGGACCCAGTGAGCAACCCTCGGGACTTCTACCACAACGGCGAGGCGTGGCTGCCTGTGCCGGTGGGAGAGGGTCCGGGCAAGCGGCTCGATCCGGTGACAGGGGAATGGACGCTCGACGCTTCCAGCGACGAGTTTCTCGCGGCGATCAATGCGGAACGGGACCGGCGCATCAACGGCGGCTTTACCTTCGGCGGGGTGGTCTATCAGACCCGCCCCGAGGATCGCGAGAACATGGCCGGCGCGGCGACCAGCGCGCTCGCGGCGATCACCGACGGGGCCCAGCCGGGCGACCTTCGCTGGCACGGCGGGGAGAGCGATTTTGCGTGGATCGCGCAGGACAACACGCTGGTGCCGATGGATGCGCAGACGATGCTCGCCTTCGGCCAGGCCGCGATGGCGCACAAGCAAGCGCACATCTTCGCGGCCCGCGCGCTGAAGGACATGCCGGAAGCGCCGAGCGACATCACCGACGACGTGCTCTGGCCGTCCTAAGCGAGACCGGCTCACTCGACCTGCAGGCCTGCCTGCAATGACCCCGCCGCCGGCGGGCTTTTTCATGGGAAGGAACACTATGCCCAACATCAAGTTCGACAGCACCGTCAGCACCGGCAATATCCTGTCGATCCTCGCGATGATGGTCACCGTGACGGCGGGCTATGTGACGCTGACGAACACACAAGAGAGCCAGGCGATGTCGATCGCAAGGCTTGAGGAAGGCTCGCGCGGACTCGACGCGCGCTTGAGGGCGGCCGAGCTGACCCAGGCGGGGCAGGCGTCGGACCTGCGAAGCATCCAGGCGACGCTCCTGAAGATAGACAGCAAGCTCGATCGGATATCTCAACAGGGTAGGTGAGCGCGGCAGCTCATCCATTCGAGCACGATCTTCTGGTCGCCTGGAATGGATGGCCTCGGATACGGCTTCTAGGCAAGAACCGCCGCGCCCTGAGACATACCGCGATGAGCCTCGCCGAGTTCCCGAGGTGGAGCACGGAATTTGAAGCGTCCCGAATAGCTACAGGAAGGTGAGCGCGGCGTTCGGCCTCGTTGGCTCGAAAATACCGCTAAGGGTTGAAATTCCGAGGCCTGAACCCTCCCGAGATTTGGGGATGAAGGAGAGGGTCCGCGCCGCGCTCGAGGCTCAATTTAACGCTGAACTCAGCATTGTCACGCCCCGCCTTCGCGCGGGGTCTTTTCGTATGGAGACCGAGCATGCAAGCGACCTTCGAAATCTGCCACCCGTGGCTCCTCGTCCATGAGGGGGGCTTCGTGAACCACCCCGAGGACCCGGGCGGCGCAACCAACCAGGGCATCACCCAGCGCACCTACGACGCATGGCGGCGCGTGACGGGTCTAGCCCCACGCACCGTCAAGCTCCTGGAGCCGCAGGAGCGCGATGCGATCTACCGCGACCAGTATTGGGACAAGATCTGGGGAGACCGGCTCCCGACGGGCGTCGATTACGCGCTCTACGATTTCGCGGTGAACTCCGGCCCGACCCGGGCGGTCAAGTTCGCGCAAGAGCTGGTCGGGTTCTCCGGCCGAGACGTCGACGGCGTGATGGGGGTGCAGACTCTCGCAGCCATTCTCGAGCACGACCCGGCGCAGCTGATCGTGGCTCTCTGTTCCAAGCGGCTGCGCTGGATGCGCACCCTTTCGATCTTCAAGACCTTCGGCACTGGTTGGACCCGGCGGGTGATGGGCGAGCACCTCGGCGTGCAGAACGGAGATTTTGGCGTCGTAGATCGGGCAGTTATGGTCGCGCGCAGCCGGGCCAGCATCCCGGCTCCGAAGCCGATCGAGGACGGTGCCCACGCCAAGGCCTTCGAAGGCGCCAGCCTCGTCGAGGCCGTTCTGGCCTTCCTCACTTCCATCTTCAGCAAGAGGGCTATGGCATGAACCAGGAACCGATCTTCATCCTTTGGGCGCGGAGCTTTTGGCTTGGCATCCTTCCCCTCGTGATCGCTGGGGCCGACCTCCTTCTGGCCATCGGCTCCGAGCAGACAGTCGGTCCGGTGGCGCGGGTGATCGAGGCGATCACCGGGATTCCGGCCGAGACCGGCGAGGATATCCTGCGGGGCCTGGCCGTGATCGCGGGTCTGATCGTGGCGCACCAGCGGCGCGGCGCGGCGCGACCCTACTCGACCAAACCGGGGATGCGCTGATGCTCTGGGGTCTCATCCTCTTCGCGCTTGCGCAGCTGGCGGACGTTTGGACCACCGAGCGCGTGCTCGCCGCCGGGGGCCGGGAGGAGAACCCGGTGATCCGGTTCTTCATGGACCGGCTCGGCCGCGGCTGGATCATCGCCAAGCTCGGGCTTGCCGCCGGTGTCGCGTGGATCGCGGTGCGCACTGGCGAGCCCTTGCTGCCGTGGGTGGCGGGGGCGGTGACCGCTTATGTCGCGCACCGCAATTGGAGGCTCCTGAGATGATCCCCAAGAGCCTGCAGTGGCCGCTGGCGTGCGCGCTGGTGGCCGTGTCCATGTTCTCGGCCGGGTATTTGGCCGGGGGCAGGAGTGAGCGCCAGGGCGCCGCGCTGCGCGCCGCCGAGGGCAGGATCGAAACCATCAACGACCGCGAGAGGATGACCGACGATGTTCAGGGTCTGGATGATGCCGCTTTTGGCAATGAGCTTGATGGGCGGCTGTCCCCCGGGCGGTGAGGGGGCGCTCTTCGCGGATGTGTCCCGCCGGCCGCCGGACGCGCGGCCCGAGACGCTTGACGCGCTGAAAGCTGACCGGCCCTTCGGCGAATGGGTCCTGTACCAGGACCGCGCATGCGACATGTGGGGGTGCGCAGAATGACGAAAGCCCGGCCGTCGCGCCGGGCTTTCTCATCTCTTGATCTCGTTTTGTTCTCTATCTATCTGCGTCCCATGTGGACACGGAAGCGAACGATTATCGCGGGCCGCACCGACGGCGACAACGATTGGCTGGTGCTCAAGGACGGGCAGACGATCGGGCGCGTCTATGCCACGCACATCAGCAACCCGACGTTGAGGTGGATGTGGATTGTCCAGGTCGGGCCAACGGGGCACGGGTATGCGCCGAGCATGGACGCAGCGCTGGATGAGGTGCGGCGCCGGGTCGGCTGATCCGGGTTTTCTGGACAAGGGCGTTCGACTGCTTGCAGCCTTTACCGGCCGGTCCCGACCGCGCCGTGCTCGACGTGTCTGGTGGAACCGACCGCGATAAACGGACTTGCGGCACAGCGGCGAAACCTACGTGGACAATCCTTAAAAGCGGCCATGATCGGGGTGTATGCGTTCCACTGCGGGTCAAACGAGCAGGAAGGCATGGGGCATTGCTACCTGTTTTCCGTTGGCTATCACGAACACCGCGACTTCCGTTCGCCAGTTTGGACCGCTAAGGTGACGGAAAACAAGGACAAGGGCAGACCCTCGCACATGGCCGGAAAATACGACGACCTCACCCACGCGCAACTTGTCGAACTGCTGGAAAGGCGCGACCGGACCAAGAAGCTTGGGCTGGTGTGGGAACGGGACGAGATCGAGGTGGACGCGGCGGTGGATGCCAACTTCATCGCCTGCCGCATCGACGAGGCGCTGTCGGACAAGCCCGCGCCGTGGGACAATCTGGTGATCGAAGGCGACAACTTCGACGCGCTGCGCTGGCTGCGGATGACCCATGCAGGCCGGGTGAAGTGCATCTACATCGACCCGCCCTACAATACGGGAAGTAAGGACTGGGTTTATAACGACCGGTATATGAGCAAGGACGACCAGTTCCGGCACTCCACTTGGTTGGAGTTTCTGTACCGCCGCTTGACGCTGGCACGGGACTTACTGGCAGAGAACGGGGTATTGCTAGCTTCAATAAATGACGACCAGCGAGCAATCTTAGAGTTGTTGCTCGAGGAAGCAATGCCCGGAATGCGCCTTGGTTCGCTGGTCTGGAGAACACGAGACACAACTAGCGCGAAGGGAGGCAACTTTAGTGATGTTCACGAGCACGTTCTAGTTTATGCGAAGCCGAACTTCATTTTTCGTGGCTCGGATAAGTCGAAGAAAAAGTACAAGAACCCCGACAATGATCCACGAGGCATTTGGAACACTGACCCGTTGACATTGGCGTTTGACCGCACTGACCGGGAGAACTTGTATTACCCATTGCATGACCCGAACACAGATATTTGGTATCCGTGTGACCCTGACCGGGTTTGGGCATACGCCTCAAAAGAACGGCTTAAAGAAGGCCAGAAGACGCGCTCACTTCCTATCGAGGACCAGATAAAAGACAACCTAGTTGTCTTTCCTTCAGAGCAAAGAGTCGTCGTCTGGGAAACACTGGAAGACGTTCTTGAAGCTATTAAGACTGGCGACGTTCCGGTCACGCCTAGAGACAAGAAACCATTGATCCGACACGACACCGATCCAGAGTTTTGGGTGGGGAGGAAAGTTGGCTTTGGTCGCCCCGGATACAAAAAGTTTTGGACAGAACTTCGTAGCCATGTCTCTCCATTAAGCAGTTGGATTGCTCGAATGAATGAGGATGAGATTGAAGGACTGTGGACTTTGCGAACCGGTTCAGGTGGCGCGGGCACAAATGAGATACAGTCAATCTTCGGGTCCAAAGCCTTCCAGAACCCGAAGCCAAAGGCACTTATAAAGCAACTTGTTTATCAGTGCACCGCGCCCGATGACTTAGTGCTGGATTTCTTTGCTGGCTCCGCAACCACTGCTCATGCTGTTATGGAACTCAACGCCGAAGACGGGGGAAGCCGCAAGTTTATCATGGTATCCTCTACCGAGGCGACGGAAGACGACCCCGACAAGAACCTCTGCCGTGACGTGACCGCCGAACGCATCCGCTTGCTCAACGCCAGCGATGACGCAAGGTTTACGAACCTCTCCGCAGGCTTTGCCTATCTGCGCACCCATGAGATCGCCTTTGAAGACCTCGACTACGATCTTGAACCCGCCGATGCCTGGGCCGCGCTGGAAGCCATGCACGACCTGCCGCTGACCCTCTATGACGGCCAAGTGCCGTGGAATCTGCATGAAGGCGAGACAACCTCGCTGGTGCTGGTGGACCGCTTCGACCCCGGCTTGCTTGACTGGCTCATGGGGCGCGACCGGCAGAACCTGTTCGTCTATGCTTGGGCACCGGGCCAGATCGCACAGCATCTTGACGGCACCCATGTGGACATCCGCCCCGTCCGCGACACGTTGGTGAAGCGGTTCCGGCAATGAGTGAGCGTCTGTCCCTTGCCGCCTATCAGACCCGCGCGGTGGACGCGCTGTCGGGTGTGATCCGCAAGGTGGCCGAGTTGCACGACCGCGACCCGGCGCACCGGCAGAGTATCGCCTTGCAAAGCGGCGTGACGCTGCTGCAAAGCCCCACGGGGTCGGGCAAGACGCTGGTGCTGGGGCGGGTGTTGGAAGGCTTGCGCGGCGCGCTGAGTCGCCCCGTGGTGTGGCTCTGGTTCGCGCCCTATTCCGGGCTGGTGACGCAAACGCGCGAGGCTCTGGTCGCGCAATGCGGCGGACTGCGTGTCCGTGATGTGGCGAAGGACCGGGAACCCAAGGGCACCCGCGACGGTGATGTGTTCATCCAGACATGGGCGACGGTCGCGGCCAGCAACAAAGATGCCCGAAAGGTCCGCCGCACGTCCGAGACGGCGTTGTCCTTTGACGACCTGATTGCGTCGTGGCGAGACGCAGGGTTCTTCGTCGGCGTGGTGATAGACGAGGCGCATCTGAACTTTGGGGCGTCCGCGAAGGTCGCGGCGGGCTTCTACCTCGACCATATCCAGCCCGATTTCACGATCCTCGCCACCGCCACACCAAGCGACGAGAAGCTGGAAGCCTTCGAGCGCACCGCCGGTATCGAAGTGGCCAGTCGTGTTGTCGTGCCCCGCGCCGAGGTGGTAGACGCCGGATTGAACAAGGTAGGCCTCAAGCTGGGTGTGATCCGTTTTAAGGAAGGCGACCGCGACCTGATCGACCATGAGCAGGCGACCTTGCAGGCCGGGTGGACGCAGCATTGCCGGGTGCGCGAACGGCTCAAGGAACACGGGCTGGCTGTTTCGCCGCTGATGTTGGTGCAGGTGGAAGACCAAGCCAAGGGTGCGGAAGACCCGGTAAAGCGGGTGCGGGACAAACTGGTGGAGATCGGCGTCGATGACGCGGCCATCGCAACCCACACATCCGGTCAACCCGACCCGGACTTTCACTCGCTGGCCTATGACCCCGACACCCATGTGCTGATCTTCAAGGTGGCCGTGGCCACAGGCTTTGACGCTCCCCGGGCATGGACGCTGGTGTCGGTGCGCCCGAACCGGGGCCGCGATTTCGGTATGCAGATCGTGGGCCGCATCATGCGGGTGCATCCCAGCGTGCGGCCTATCCACGGGCAGGATGCTTTGCTGGACAGCGGCTACGTCCTGCTGACCGACCCGGACATGCAGGCTGGTCTACAAGCTGCTGTGGACGAGTTGAAAGCGGTGCGCGAAAGCATCGAACTGATAACTGACAATCTCGACGTGTACGAGTTTGGCAATGCCGAGAAGCAGGAGGTCGTGTCGAACGATCCCAAACCCACCTTCACACCGAAGCCGCCCGAAAACGAGACTGAGCGGCAAGAGCGCCTGACTTACCTGATCAATCAAGGCGTGGTGCGAGCTGATGTACAGAACATGCCCGACACGGAAAAGGACAGTGCTATTGTCGCGGGTGAGACCTGGCAGAATATGAGCGACACGCCGCTCTTTGGTGATCTGCCGGAAAGCAAGAAGCCTGAAACCGACAAAGGGCCGAGCAAACCGAACTTCCGGCACTATCCGCTGCGCAAGGACTTGGACTTGCCCAAGGCGCTGGTTCGGGAACTGCCACCCGATCCGATGAAGCTGAACGATCTGGTACACGACATAGCCCGCGAGTTTTGCCGCTCTACGGATATGCCCGGCCTGCTGCAACGCAAGCTGACAAAGGCGCATCTCGACTTGCGCGACCTGTTCGCTGCCGAGTTACAAGAAACGGTGGACCTGCGTTTGCGACTATCCAATGCGAGGGTGGCTGAGAAGGCGCAACTGGCCTTCAACTTCAATGACGCCATCGACCCGCGCCTTTTGAAGCGGGCGCTGGTGGAGGAACTGCGCAGCATCGTGGACGACAAGGGCATTGAAGCGGAGGAACGTGACCTGCGCCGCGCCATTGATCTGGCCGGGATGATGGAACCGGAGAAGCTGAAAGAGGCAATCAAGACCGCGCAGGCTCGCAACGTTCGAACTGACACCAGCGAACCCGTGCCAGAGCAATATTTCGGACCGGACGGGCTGAGCGAAGCCGTGAAGTCAGCCTATGGTGTATTCCCGCATCGTCTTAACAAGGAAGAACAGGACTTCGCGGCGTTTCTGGACGCAGACAAAACCGGGACGGTTAAGTGGTGGATGCGAAACCCAGAGAATGAGACGTGGGCAACTCGGCTGATACTGCCGTCCGGCCACCGGTTTTTCCCAGACTTCGTTGTGGGTGTCAGCGGTCGAACAACGCCAGACGCTATTGCATTGGTTGAGATCAAGGATGACGGCGAAACAGGGCGTCTACAGTCGGACCGGAACGTGGAGAAAATCCGGGTTCAACATCGCGAATACCGCAACGTCTTCTGGACTTACCGGTCTGATGGAACATGGATACGTGCTCGATATGCCGAAGGGCTGCACAAGATCGTCCCGAATGACCGCTTTGACGTGAAGGAACTTGTCTATCTAGGATAGGCGGCCTGCATCTCACCGGCTGCTTCGTGCACGCTGCTGCCGTTCGTGATATGCGCAGCGAACGGCCGCTGTCCGCCCTTCTTTTCGCTGCCTGGCGTCATGCTGCGGCTTGCACTAATTTCATGGAAGGGCTGGGAGCGGGCTTGCGGCAGTGCAGCGAGCCCCACACATGACGGGCAGCAGCGCCCGTCGCTGCCGGCCCTCTGCCGACATTCATGATCGGCGCAGCGGATTGTCGGTGTTCCAGCCCGAAGCGGACTTGCCCGGCACACCAAAACCTGAGCGTGTGGTCAGTCACGTCGGGCGCATTCCGTGTTTCACCGCAGTCGCGAGGGCATATCTCGTCATTGGCAGGACCGGACATTCAGCTGGAAAATCGGCCCAAACTCACCTAACTCCCTGAGCAGATTTGGAAAGTCCGTCAGGCAGCGTGCATTGCGACTTCATTTCTCAATCTTATTATTTTCCCACAGCGCACAAGTAAGAGATTGCATGCCGCGTGAAAAATAGTGGCATTTACTCTTATTTTTGCAGCCCCAATTCTCCGCCCCATCGTTTAGAAAGTCTGGATTTGCGATTATGTCCCTGCAAATCCCAAGGTGCACGTTATCTGCAACAAGATGGGCAACATTACTCACGGCTTTCCCCGAGTAAATAAAATTCTTCCTCGGATGCCTCGATGCAACTGCCAACGTTTCGCTCAACCGGGATGCTACAATATCAGGCCGAGAGGGGTAGATCAGCCGCTTATCAATATTATAGAACCCAGACGACAGGTCTACGTAATTAAACGGTGTTGATGCAATATTATCATTAAATTCATCGGCTCCATCAAGATCAAAATTCTCCGCACCAGTGCGAAGGGAAACCCTAATGGAAACATCCACGCCCTTAGAAATCCAATTGGATGCCGCTTCACTAAGTTCTTTGAGAACTTCATCGGCATGGGGGTTTATGCGCTGATCGATCAACAAACTAAGGAGATATCCGTGAGCGCCATGGACTTGGATGTGCCGGAATCCGTGATCAATAGCAAGATTGGCGCCTTCTCCAAATGCAGAGATAACTTTCAAGGCACCACGCCGTCCAATAGACCTTACAATATCTCTGGAAGAAGAAATGACTGCTTCATGATCCTGCCCTACAAAGCTTCGCATGCCTTGATAATCACGCCAGGTCGTGGCCAGTTGGATGCCAGGGACGGTCCCCTGATCAGCAATCTCTGCAGCAATTCTTCCCCAGATTTGGTCTTGCGTGAGCATTGGAGTAGAAGAGTTGCTTCCATGACCCTCAGGGATCACAACATTTCCGATAATCGCACAGTGCAGGCGTGGCGACGACCGACGGCGATAGAATTCAACATACCTATCGTCCGGCAAGCCATCTGTGACGTAGCCGGTATTAACGCCTACGAAAAAGGTGAGCTTATTTTTCAAGACGCCGGTATCTCTGATCGTTTTTGGAAATCTTTGCGAGAATATCTTCTTCAAGATCGCTTCCAAGGATGGTTGCGAGCCGAAAAACATAAATCGCTACGTCGGCTAACTCTTCACGAAGTTCCGGGCCTGCTGACGTCAAATCCGGACCATCGTAACCGGCTACAGTTCGTGTAAGCATGACTTTTTTTAGAAGATTAGAGAACTCGCCAACTTCCCCTACCAATCCAATTACGTCGCGCATTAACTGCTCTTCGCGCTCCGCATCAGCTTCGAAATCCACGCTAAATCCGCGCTTGCGATCCCTGTCTACCTGTTCTCGTATAAGCTTGGAAAGTTCCATCGCTAAATCCTCCTGATATAGGCTGTGATTAGCGCGCCGATGCCCAATATGGCGCTGCTTCCGAGATTAATGGCAATTGCAGAAAGTGCGTCCATCCATTGCCTCTCCAGCGCAAAGAGGGCGACAGCGTTAATGAAAATCGCAAAGACAAGGCCAACGTTGATCCAAGCCTGCGTATTTTCCAGCCTTCTTATTATTGTGCGTGTTGCATCAGGGAGAAGGGCGAGTGCTTCATTCCGCTCAGTGCCTACACGTTTATCATTTTTTACATCTTTGTGGCTTTTTTGTAGGTAACTTTTAATTGGCCAGATTTTTGCTTGGAAGCCATGCTGGCCATGATAGGGAGTCGACGCGGCCGCAGACAGCCTTGTGAAGTCGGCTTTCGCTATTGGCTCACCTTGAGGCAACTCGATATACTTATCACTCATGTTTTGAGTAACAATGCCAATATGGCCCTTGAACCCAGGATCCGCGTATGTCGCCACTGGACTCAACCCAATGCTAAATAGTGAGCCCTTCGACACGATTCGCACCAAAACGTTCACCGGTATATCCAGATCTTCCAGAGTAATGAGGACAACCTGATGGCCCGGCTTAATTAGAATTTTCTCGCCTTCTTCCAGGTCAAATCTGGCGCCGTTTTCCGTCAGGTCATAGTAGATGCTACCCATCCGAAGTTCGTAGCAGGCTCCTGTCGCGCCGCCGGGATTAGCATTCTTTATTAACCTTCCCGCTTCGAATTCGGTTCGAATTTCTGTATCGTTTAGCGTCACCATCTATTCACTCCTTTCGCCCGACGATCTTGCTGTTCGGTCCCAACACGTGATCGCTTACGCTGCTTGCCTAACTGGCAATTTGTCTATTGTCACTTTAATCGGTGACGTCAGTTGCCCACTGTGGCTGCATGTCTACACGGGCGCATGTTTCGGAGGAACCATTCAACTAATGAGCCGTTTTGGCTACTCATCAGCAAAGCGTTCAACATAATTCTCTACGGTGTTCGAACGTCTGAAAACCGAGTGCTGCGGCACCGCTTTCTGCTCCCATGGAACGGCGGCTCTGGGCCGGTCCCACCTCGCCACGATGGTCTGCGAGCGGAACTTTGCAAAGGGCGCAATCTGCGCTTCTCTGCCGTTCGTCCAGGACGCAGCGAACGACAGCTTCCCGCCCTTCGTGTCGGCCCTGTTGACCTTGCTGCGCCAAGAGCACAGGTCCACTTAGGGCTGGGACCGGCCATCTGCTGCGTCAAGTATGAATGGCAGCAAAGGGCCGGCTACGTCATGAAGGGCGACCACCTGTCGTCCCTTCGCAATGTCGGCTTCCTTCGCTGAGCGGCCAGTGGGCGCTTCATGCCGCGTGCGGTCGATATGGGGGTATAAAGGCGCCTGCGAAACGTGGGACACTTTCTCTGTAACCCATTGATTCAGCTAGGCGCGCGTCGCCGAACAAATGGGTCACCTGCAGACTGATTTTATTGAGAAATTTCGGCTTTCTGCCAGCCCGTGTGGAACTTAAATATTGATGCTCTCAGCTCGGTCTGGCTAACAACAATAGGACTGTGATACTCGCGTTAAAGCTGTCCGGCAGTGTTTCCCAAGTTCGCGCTTCGTTTCGCTTTTGTCCGGCGTGTTCTGCTAGGGGTCTGGGAAACGGTTCTCCCGAATATTCATGTGCTTAGGATGCTTGTTTCCTCGTTTACACCGAAGATGTCGGGGGTTCGAGTCCCTCATCACCCACCATTTTCAATCACTTAGCGACCTCGCCGTCTTATGCTTCGCAATTTCGGGAAGCTGGTTTCCGAAATCTGGTAGCAGCAGCACTGTTTCGCGGTTCATTGACTCAACCTCCGCGCGTTTAGCGTGATGCTTCGACATGCACTCAGACAGGTGGCCGAGCATTTCCTGAACAGGCTGGATGCCGCTGAACAGCTCGGGGCTTCGGACAACGGAGTTGACGACGATTGTCGCGTTCGTCGTGCGCCGTCCGCGTTCTCTGTGCCGATTGGGTCTGCCTCCGGGATCTATTTCAGCAGGCTCGCCGCCATGCCAGAGACCTGGCGAAGCGGCAGGTTGATCAGGATCTTGATCGACAGGCAGAATTGTATGGTCGCATCGTAAGACGCCGCAGGCCTGCCCGGTCGAAGCGCTGTGTATTGGCACGAGCTCGGAACTGGGAGCCTCGCGCCGCGAAGATCGGCCGGACCAGGGCTGCCGCACAGATCGCGACGTCCCCGGAGGCGCGGACATGCCGCCCGGCCTCCGAGCCGTTTCGTCCAGACCGACCCTCGCCGTCGTGCTGCCGGGATCAGCGGTAGATCAGGGTCGGCAGCCACATGGTAACGCCCGGCACGAAGGTCACCAGAAGCAGCACCAGAACCAGCGGGATCAGGAAGGGCGCCGTCCCCGCGAGCGCGCGCTCGAAGGGGATGTTGGCGACCCGGCTCAGCACGTAAAGCACCATGCCCACAGGCGGCGTCAGCAGCCCGAGCATGAGGTTCAGCACCATGATCACCCCGAAGTGCACCGGATCGACACCAAGCTGAACCGCCACCGGCAGAAGCACCGGCACGAGGATGGTGATCGCCGCCACGGTCTCCATGAAGCAGCCGACGATCAGCAGCACGAGGTTGATCAGAAGCAGGATCACCCACGGGTTGTCCGACGCCCCCAGAAGCAGGGTCGCGGCCATTTCCGGAACCCGGTTCGAGGTGAGGATCCACGCGAAGATCGACGCGGCGCCCACCACCAGCAGCACCACCGAGGTGGTCTCGATCGTGTCGTAGCTGACCCGGATCAGGCGGCGCAGGGTCAGCGTGCGGTAGACCACGGCCCCGAGGAAGATCGCGTAGGCGCAGGCGGCCACCGCGGCCTCGGTCGGGGTGAAGGCTCCGGTGAGGATACCGCCGACGATGATCACCGGCGTCAGCAGCGACAGGAAGGCGCGCTTGAAGCTGATGGCGAGGATGCGGATCGCGAAGGGCTGGTCACGCTTGAAGCCGTCGCGGCGGGCGAAATAGGCCACCATGAGCATCAGCGCCACGGCCATGACCAGCCCTGGAATGAAGCCCGCGGCGAAAAGCTGGCCGATCGAGGCGCTGGCGACCACGCCGTAGATCACCATCGGCAGCGAGGGTGGGATGATCGGGCCGATGGTCGACGAGGCCGCGGTGATGCCGACGGCGAAGTCGGTCTTGTAGCCCGCATCGCGCATCGCCTTGATCTCGATCGCGCCAAGCCCGCCGGCGTCGGCCACCGCCGCGCCGGACATGCCCGCGAAGATCACCGAGGCGCCGACGTTCACATGGCCGAGCCCGCCGCGCATCCAGCCCACGAGCGACAGCGCGAAGTTGAAGATCCGCTCGGTGATCCCGGCGGTGTTCATCAGGTTGCCGGCGAGGATGAAGAAGGGCACGGCGAGCAGCGGGAAGCTGTCGACGCCGTTCACCATGCGATGTGCCACCACCATCGGCGGCACGGTGCCCGACAGGATGAACGCGAGCGAGGCCCCCGCCAGCGCGATGGCCACCGGCACGCCGATGAGGATCAGCACGAAGAGCAGGACGAAGAGAAGTGCGATTGTCATGTCCGGGTCCTAGTCGATGGCGCGGGTTTCATCCGCGTGGGCTTCGGGATCGATGAGCCGGCTGGTGCCACTGGTCAGGTGCCGCACGCCGTTGATCGCGGAATGGATCGCCATGCCCGCGAAGCAGAGCGCGACAAACCAGTAGACATAGGATTTGGGCACGTCGATCGAGACCATCATGCCCCCGGTGCGGGTGGCCAGCTGGCCCGAGAGCCAGGCGAGCGTCGCAAAGAAACCGGTGGTGATGAGGTCGATCACGCCCTGCATCAGCCGGCGCAGCGGGCGGGGCACCCAGCGGTAGAGGAACTCCACCGCGATGTGGCTGTGCTTGCGCGCCGCCATCACCGATCCGGCGAAGGTCACGGCGATCAGCAGGTAGCGGGCGATCTCCTCGGTCCAGCCCAGCGAGTCGTTCAGCACGTAGCGGGTGAAGAACTGCAGGAAGACCACGCCGGCCAGCACCCAGAACAGGGCCAGCACAAGCGCGTCCTGCCAGCGGATGTCGGAAAGGTCGATCTCCTGCGCGTCCTCTTCGGCGAGGTGCAGGGTGAAATCCTCGGGGCCGGTTTCGGGGCCGGACATCGGGCGCGTCTTGCCCGGGTCGGTGTCGTCATGCATGGGGGCGCCTAGTCTGAGGGTCGGTGGGCCGGGGGCGGCGCGACGGCCGCCCCCGGCGCGACGGATTACTGGCCGATGGCCTGCAGGCGGTCATAGGTCTCCTGATCCCAGGTCGCCATGTCGCCGTTGTGCACCGCCTTCACCGCCTCGATGAACGGGCCGCGATCCACCTCGTTGACCGTCACCCCTTCGTCGACGAACCACTGCTTGAGGTTGTTCTCGGCCTCGATCACCTGCTCGGTTGCGCAGGTCGCGGTGTCGTCCAGCACCTGCTCGAGCGCCGCCTGGTCCTCTTCCGAGAGGCTCGTCCAGGTCGGGCCGCCGACGATGGTCAGCAGCGCGTCGGTGATGTGGCCGGTGAGGTTGATGTCGGACTGCACCTCGTAGAACTTCTTGGCCTGGATCGTCGGCAGCGGGTTCTCCTGCGCGTCGACGGTGCCCTGCTGCAGCGCGAGATAGACCTCGGCAAAGGCGATCGGCGTGGGGTTGGCCCCGGTGGCTTTCGGGAACATCATGTAGAGCGGCGCGTTCGGCACGCGGATCTTCAGCCCCTTCATGTCTGCCGGGGTCAGGATCGGCTTGTTCGAGGTCACGTGACGCTGTCCGTAGTAGGTAAGCGAAGTCACGTGGTTGCCGGTGGCATCGGCGTAGCCCTGGGTCAGCTCGTCGAAGAGATCGGACGTGCGGTAGGCATCCCAATGCGCGTAGTCGCGGAACATGAAGGGCGCGCCGCCGATGGCGAGCGGGCCGTAGTAGCGCCCGGCAAAAAGCTGGCCGGTGTAAATGATGTCGACAGTGCCGAGGCTGAGCCCCTCGTTGATGTCCGACTCCTTGCCCAGCGTCGAGGCCGGGAAGACCTCGATGCCGAGCCGGTTGTCGGTGGCCTCCGTCAGCGCGTCATTCGCCGCCACCGCGCAGGTGTGATAGGGCTCGGCGGTCTCGTAGACATGCGCGAACTTGAGCACCCGCTCGGCCTGCGCCGACGCGGGCAACGCCGCTCCCAAAGCGGCCGCCGCCGTTGTTAGGAATGCCAGTGTCTTCGTAATCCGGGTCATTTGGTTCTCCTCCCTAAATTCCCAAAACCGTGGTCTTTTCAGCCGCCCACCACCTCCAATGGCGGGATGCCTTTCTCCTCTGCGAAGCGCGCCAGCGCCTCGACAGCCGTCTGATCGAGCGTCATGCCCTGCACCGCGCGGCGCCTGCCTTCCGCCCATTCCCTGTCCCCCGCCGCCATGACTTCGGCGCCCTGCGCGGTGCTTGAGCGGCGAATGGCGGTCCGGTAGCGGCGGAGCGTGGCGGTGAAGACCTCGAGCCCGGCAAAGGCCGCCGGGTCAAAGGCCATGACGAAGGCGCCCAGCCCGCGCGGGGTGGACATGTCGTCGGAGATCATGCCCGGCAGCTCGAAGCTGAGCGGGGCACCCGAGAGCGCGGTGCTGAGGATTTCGGAGATCCCCGCCAGCCCCGCGCCCTTGTAGCCGAACTCGCCGCCGAGCGGTGCGAGCATCTCGGCGCGCTCGGGGTCGGTGACGTTCTCGCCAAGCCCGTTCGAGGCCGTGTCTTGGGGCAACTCGATGCCGAGCGCGCGGCTGAGTTGCACCTTGTTGAAGGGGATGGCGCTTGTCGCCATGTCGAAGAGCCAGGGCTCCTCGCCAATCCCGGCGGGACCGGCCATCGAGATCGGGTTGGTACCGTGGAATTTCTCGGCCCCGCCGTGCAGGCGAACAAAGCTGTCGGAGTTGCAAAAGCAGAAGCCAAGGAGCCCCTCTTCGGCGATAGCGCGCGCGTAGGCCCCCGCCGCACCGAAGTGGGAACTGGCCCGGATCGCCACCGCGCCCGAGCCGCTGGCGCGGGCCAGTTCGACCGCCTTGTCGACGGCCGCATAGGTGGCCCGCGCGCCATGCGCATCGCCGCCGTCGAGCAGCGCGGCGCCGGCGCTTTCGCGGACGAAACGCAGCTCTGGTGCGGGGTTCAGTCGGCCTTTTGTGAAACCATCGAGGTAATGCGGCAGCAGCCTGTATCCATGGGTGTCGACCCCAAGCGACGAGGCATGGCTGAGCGCCCTGATGACCGCCGTCCGGGTTCGATCATCGCAGCCGGCTGCGGCCAGCGCGGCGTCGGCGAAGCGTTCCATTTCGGCCTGCATCACCCGCTCGGGCGGGCGCGGCGCGGCGCTCGCGGCACTGTCCTGCGCCAGGTAGTTCTGCGTGGTGTCCCGGATATGGCTGCGCATCAGGGTCTCGGCCGCCTCGGTGTCGCCGTCGGCGACCAGCGCGGCAAGCTGCTGGTGCTCCGCCAGGGAGCGTTCGTTCAGCTCATGCTCGCGGCTCAGCTTGTTGCGCAGCGCCTGGATGCGGAAGGACAGCATGTGATGCGTCTTTTCCAGGTAGACGTTGCCGCATTCGGCAAAAATCGCGTGGTGGAAGGCGTTGTCGAGCAGCTTGTAACTGCGTGCGTCGCGGGTGGAGAGCGCCTCGGCCATTTGCGCGGTGATCTCGCGCAGGCGGGTGGCGAGCGGCAGGGCGCGGCGGGCAATGGCGAGCCGCAGCGCCTCGGTTTCGAGCATTTCGCGCAACTCGCCGAGACTGCCGATGTCCTCCTGCGACATTTCGAAGACGCGCGGGCTGCGGTTGGGCCTGGTGGTGATCATTCCCTCGCATTCGAGCTGCACAAGCGCCTCGCGCAGGGGGATCTTCGACATGCCGAGACTCGCAGCCAGCTCGGATTCCCGCAGCGCAGAGCCCATGGGCAGATCGCCAGAGATGATCTGCTCCCGGATCGCCTCGCGGGCTCGGTCGGAGAGCTTCGGCGCGCCGTCACGCAGGGTCGGTCCATCCACGGTAATGCCTCCTCAACATGACCAAACGGTATATGGTATACCAACGTTGGGTCAACTGTGATCTTGGGCTTCGGCGGGGCGGCGTGTCAGACCAACGCACATTCAACAAGGCAACCCTCCAGCCGCCAAGATCGAGCGTGAGATTGGTGGGCCGCACGACGGCACCCAAAACTGCCTTTCGACAGGAGGGCTGCGCGAGGCGCTACCGAGACCTGGGCGCCAGGAACTTCGTCCGAGGCCTGCGGCCGGGAGCAGGGTCGAAGTTTGCCCAGGGCGGTCAGGGCAAGACTACGGCCGCCGCAGAAGCGCCTGCGCCGCGATGATCGACGCGAGCTCTCCGGAAGTGCATCAGACCCAATGCCGCTGCGTCGCGCCGATTGGGGCAAGGGCGCGCAGGGCTAGAAGATCCCGATCCGCGTCGCCAGCCGTTTCCAGTCGCGCATTCGCTGGTCCAGGTCGTGGTTTGCGGCGTTGGCCGTGGCGTGGATGAGCAGGCCGGTCGCTGCGGTCAGCCCGAGGAGCGACTCCAGGAAGAGCCCCGTCTTGGACGGCGTGTTGATCACCGCGTCGGTGACCTCATGCGCCCAATGGCAGTACTCATCAGTCACCACCACCACCGTCCGGCCTTGCTCGCGCGCGAGCCGCGCGATGGTCTCGCATTCGGCTGCATAAGGGATGACATCGATCACAAGCAGGCAGCTGCTCCCGGGGGCAGGGGGGTCGAGCCATTCGGACAGCATGCTGTCATGGCCCGACAGGAACCGCACGCGCGGGCGGGCGAGGGCGAGCCGGCGGGCGGTGTCCTCGGCAAGGCCGCGCACGGTCTGGAAGCCGGTGACATAGACCTCATCGGCCTCGCGCAGGTAGCGTTCTGCGGCCTGGAAGGCGGGGCTTCCCATCTTGGAATAGACGGTGCTGATCGCGCGCAGCTCGGCGGTCATCTGCTCCTGCCAGTCCTCGGGCAGCTCGAAGCCCTCCTCGGCGAGGCTCTCGCCGGTGACCGAGTAGCGGTGCCGCAGCATTGCCTTGAACTCCTTCATCCCGGCGCAGCCGAACCGGCGCAACATCCGGCCCACGGTGATCTCGGCAACCCCCGCCTTCTGCGCGATTGACTTTCCTGTCTCGTAGGAGATCGAGTTGAGGTTGAGCAGGAAATACTGCGCGACCTTCGCCTCCTGCTTGGGCAGCGAGGCCATGCCTTCTTCGACTTTGCTCACGAATTCATCAATCGGAGCCTCGGCGTAGGATGCAAACCCCTGCGTCATGGCGGATCTCCATATGACAGAAAACTAACATTTGACGAAAATGACAGTAACGAACCATTTTGGCGACTCAAGGCAAAACCGAAAAACAGCCTGACAGGGAGCCACTGAACACATGAAGAAGATGCATCTTGCCGCGACGACGGCGCTGACCCTCGCGCCGCTGGCGGCCGCCGCCGAAACGCTGTCGCTCTATAATTGGGGCGACTACATCAACCCCGCCGTACTGGAGGCCTTCACCGAAGAGACCGGCATCGAGGTCTCGCTCGACAGCTACGGCTCGAACGAGGAGATGCTGGCGAAGATCCAGGCCGGGGCGACCGGCTACGACATCGTCTTCCCCTCCGTCCACATGCACGACATCATGTTCCAGCTCGGCCTGCTGGCGCAGACGGACATCGGCGAGGCCCCGGGCTTCGAGAACATCGACCCGCAGTTCGTCCGTGCCCAGACCGATCCCGACGCCAAATATTGCCTGCCCTATGCTTGGGGCAACGTCGGCATCGTCTACAACAAGGAACTGGCCGGCGACATCAAGAGTTGGGAGGACTTCTTCGCGCTCGGCGCCGCGGGCAAGAAGATCACGCTGCTCGACGACCTGCGCGAGACCATCGGCATCGGGCTTATCGTGAACGGCAACTCGGTCAACTCCACCGATCCGGCCGAGGTCGAGGCCGCGGCGAATTACATCATCGACCACATCGGCGGCGTCACCGCCTTCACCTACGACTCGGTGCCGCAGGTTATCTCGGGCGACGTGGCGGCGGCGCATTGGTACGTGGGCGCAAACCTTTACGTGTCCGAGAACCCCGACACCATCGGCTACATCATCCCCGAGGAAGGCGCGACCCTGTACCAGGAGGACATGTGCGTGCTGGCATCCGCGCCCAACAAGGAGGCCGCGAAGAGGTTCCTCGAATTCTACCTGCGCCCCGAGATAGCGGCACTGAACGTCGAGCAGCAGATGAACGGCACCCCCAACCTGCCCGCACGGGAGTTGATCCCCGAAGAGATCGCCGGGAACGAGACGATCTACCCGTCGCAGGATGTCATGGAAAAGCTGCAGATCTTCGAAGACCTGGGCCGCGACCTGCAGCTCTACAATTCCGAGTGGACCCGCATCAAGACCGCGCAATGACGCCCTTTGACACCCAACCGGCGGGGGGCTTCTCCGCCGGCACGCAGGACCGCACGCCCATGCCTTCTCCGCTTGAAATCATCGACGCCCGCAAGACCTTCCGCACCCCCGAGGGCGGCAGCATGACCGCGCTCGACCGCATCTCTCTGAGGCTCGCCAGCGCCGAGTTCGTCACCCTGCTCGGCCCTTCGGGCTGCGGCAAGACCACGCTTCTGCGCACCATCAGCGGCTTCGAGACGCTGGACGCGGGCGAGGTGCTGATCGACGGTGCCGCCGTCACCCAGATGCCGGCGCATCGCCGCCCGGTGAACACCGTGTTCCAGCGCTACGCGCTATTCGGCCACATGAGCGTGGCGCGCAACGTCGGCTACGCGCTGGAGATCGCCGGTCGGGACAAGCGCGAGATCCGCGCCCGCGTCGGCGAGATGCTGGAACTGGTCGGCCTGGCGGGGATGGAGAAGCGGTCCATCCAGCAACTCTCGGGTGGCCAGCAGCAGCGCGTCGCTCTGGCGCGGGCGTTGGCGGCGAAACCCAAGCTGCTGCTGCTCGACGAGCCGCTCTCGGCGCTCGACAAGAACCTGCGACAGAAGATGCAGCAGGAACTGAAGGCGCTGCAGCGGGAGCTCGGCATCGGCTTCATCTTCGTCACCCACGACCAGGAAGAGGCGCTGACCATGTCGGACCGGATCGCCGTGCTGGCGCATGGGCAGATCCAGCAGATCGGCGCGCCGACAGAGCTGTATCAGACCCCGGCCAACCTTTTCACCGCCGACTTCCTTGGGGAGAGCAACCTTTTGCCCGTGACGGTCACCGGCGGCAGCGCCAGTCTGTCCGACGGCCAGGGCTTTGCCACACCCCACGCTTCCGGTGCGGCGACGCTGCTGCTGCGCCCCGAGGCGCTTTCTGTCGCGCCGCCCGAGGGCCAGGCGCTCAAATTCACCGGCATCATCCGCGAGACCTATTACACCGGCACGGACCACCAGATCGCGCTGGAAACGACCGCCCACGGCACGCTGCACGCTCTATTGCGCAGCAGCAGCGCGTTGCCCGGCGTCGGCTCGGAAATGACGCTGTACGCCGCCGCTCACGGTCTGCACCTGATCGACGAGGTGGCCGCATGAGCCTAGCCCACCGCAAGCTGCTGCAGCTCGTCGGCCTCTTGGGTGCGCCGACGGTCTTCCTGCTGGTCTTCTTCTTCGGTCCGCTGCTGATCATGCTGGTCTACAGCTTCCTGACTCCGGGGCTCTACGGCGGGGTCGACTGGATCTTCTCGCATCTCAACTACGGACGCATCCTCGGCTGGGCCGACACGCGCTACGAGAAGTTCGACCCGGTCTATATCGCCATTTTCCTGCGCTCGCTGAAGCTGGCGGCGCTGACCGTGCTGGCCAGCCTGCTGGTCTGCTATCCCGCCGCCTTCTGGATCAGCCGGATGCGGCCCGGGATGCGCGACTTCGCGATCTTCCTCGTCACGCTGCCCTTCTTCGTCAGCCTGATCGTGCGGCTCTTTGCCTGGGTGCTGATCCTTCGGCCCACGGGGTTCCTCAATCAGGGGCTCATGGGGCTGGGGCTGACCGGCGCGCCGATCGAGTTTCTCTACACCGATTTCGCAGTGATCTTGGGGATGACCTATGTTTTCATCCCCTTCATGTTCCTGCCGCTCTACGGCTCGATCGAAAAGCTCGACATGGCGCAGATTGAGGCCTCGTCGGACCTTGGCGCCACCCGCGTCCAGACCTTCCGCAAGGTGATCCTGCCCGCGACGCTGCCTGGCATCGTCGGAGGCTCGGTGATCACCTTCATTCCCGCCTTGGGCAACTTCATCGTGCCTTCGGTGCTGGGCGGGGCGAAGGTGCTGATGATCGGCAACCTGATCGAGCAGCAGTTCCTGTCGGCGCGCAACTGGCCCTTCGGCTCGGCGCTCGCGATGCTGGTGATGAGCGCGGTCTTGATCCTGCTGATCGCGCAGTTCCGCCTCGCGAAGAAGGAGGCGCAGTCATGATCCTGCGCCGCCTGCTCACCCTCTACGGGCTGTTCTTCTTCGTCTTTGTCTACGCACCGATCCTGCTGGTGGTGGTCTATTCCTTCAATGCCAACACGCTGAACATGATGATCTGGGACGGCTTCACGCTGGATTGGTACCGCCAGCTCTTCGGCATGGAGACCTCGCTGACCCAGAGCGCGACCTATGTCGACAGCACCGACCAACTCTGGGGCGCGGTGCGCACCAGCCTGTTCGTCGCGCTCTCGACCTCGGTCTTTTCCACCGTCTGCGGCACCGCGCTGGCGCTCGCCGTGGCGCGCTACCGCTTCCGGCTGGCGCGCTTCTACCGCACGCTGATGATGCTGCCGATGATCATGCCCGATATCGTGCTGGGCATCGCACTGCTGATCTTCTTCATCACCATCGGCATGAACCTGTCGATGTTGACGATCATCATCGGCCAGTCGACATTCCTGATCTCCTACGTCTTCGTCACCGTCTCCGCCCGGCTGGCCGAGGTCGACACCTCGGTCGAGGAGGCCTCGGCGGATCTTGGCGCCACCCCGGCGCAGACCTTCCGCAAGGTGACCCTGCCGGGCATCGCGCCGGGCATCCTCGGGGGCTGGCTGCTGGCCTTCATCATCTCGATGGACGACCTCGTCATCACCTATTTCATCGCCGGCACCGGCAACACCACGCTGCCCATCCACATCTGGGGGCTGCTCCGTCGCGGCATCAAGCCCGAGATCAACGCCATCGCCACGCTGATGCTGCTCTTCACCCTGGTGATCGCCGCCGCCGGCCTCTACTTCAGATCGAGACGACAGAAATGACCTGCAATACCAAACCTCGCGCCCGCGCGCTGGGGATTCCGCTTCCGGGCACGCCCGGTCCGCTGAACGCCATCACCGATGTGCCGGGCCTCGAGGTGGGCACGACCGAACTGCTGTCGGCGCGCGATCCGTCGCTCGCCACCCGCGGCATCCAAGTGCAGACCGGGGTCACCGCGATCCTGCCGCGCGGCCGCGATCCCGAGCCGAAGCCGGTCTGGGCCGGGCAGTTCAGCCTGAACGGCAACGGCGAGATGACCGGCGCCCACTGGGTGCGCGACGGCGGCTGGTTGGCCGGGCCGATCATGATCTCCAACTCGCATGCCATCGGTCCCTGCCACACGGCGGCGGTGCGTTGGATGGTCGAGACCTATGGCGCGACCTGGGAGGACAATCACCTCTGGGCAATGCCGGTGGTGGCAGAAACCTATGACGGCGTGCTCAACGACATCAACGGGCTGCATGTGACCGAGGACCTGGCGCGCCAGGCGCTCGACGCGGCCCGGCCCGGGCCGGTGCGCGAGGGCAACTCTGGCGGCGGCGCGGGGATGATCTGCTACGAGTTCAAGGGCGGCACCGGCACCGCCTCGCGGCAGCTCGAGGTCGACGGCCAAGCCTTCACCCTCGGGGCGCTGGTGCAGGCCAACCACGGGCTACGGCCCTGGCTCACCGTCGCCGGGCGCCGCGTCGGCGAACAGATGCCCGAGCACCGGGTCATGGACATGGTGACCGAGCGCGGATCGATCATCGTGGTCCTCGCCACCGATCTGCCGCTTTCGTCGAGCCAGCTTGAACGGCTGTCGCGCCGCGCCGCCATCGGCATCGGGCGCGCCGGGACGCCGGGGGGCAACAACTCGGGGGACATCTTCCTCGCCTTCTCGACCGCCAACGAGATGCCGCTGCCGCAGCTCTCGGGCCCGTGGCGGCATATGACCTGCCTGAACGACGAGCTTCTCGACCCGGTCTACATGGCTGCCGTCGAGGCGGTGGACGAGGCCGTGCTCAACGCGCTCTGCGCCGCGGAGGATGTGCCCATGGCGCGCCCCGCCGGGGGCATCTGCCGGGCGCTGGACACGGACCGGCTGATGCAGCTGCTGGAGTGAGGTGAGCCGTTTCCCGGCGAGGAGTGCGGCGGCTCAGCTTGCCTGTTGAGCGTGCCGCCGGGTGCGGTCCATGCGCCTGGTGCGCCTCGACCGATCAAGGCCCTCGGTTCCCTCACCCGTCCTCGGCGACCAGATGGCCGGCACCGATGTCCCGGAGGCTGACAGGCGTAGGCCCCTCGTTGATTTTCCAGATGGGCGAGGGAAGGTCCGTGGCCCGCCGAGCATGCGGGCGGCCCTTGCGCGACGGATCGGGGATCGGCACGGCATCCAGAAGGCGTCGGGTATAGCTGTGCTGCGGGTTGCCGAACACCTGATCACGGGTGCCCATTTCCACGATTTGCCCCAGGTACATGACCGCGAGGCGATCCACGACATTTTCCACGACGGCCATGTCATGGCTGATGAACAGGTAGGACACCCCCGTTTCCTGCTGCAACTCCTCGAGCAGCGCCAGCACCTGTGCCTGCACCGAGACATCAAGCGCGGAGACGCTCTCGTCGCAGATGATCAGTTTCGGTTTGAGGGCCAATGCGCGGGCCACGCAGATCCTTTGGCGTTGCCCCCCCGAGAATTCATGCGGATAGCGCTGCATCTGACCAGCGCTCAGGCCCACGCGCTCGAAGAGCTCCGTTGCGCGGGCGATCCGGTCTTCGGCCGAACCGATGCCATGGATCAAGAGCGGCTCCATGACCGCTTCGCCGACAGTCATGCGCGGATCGAGCGCCGCCATGGGATCTTGGAAAACCATTTGGATGTCGCGGCAGATGTCGCGGCGTCCCCGGTCGGTCAGGCCGGCAAGCGCCTTGCCGTCGACCTCGATGTGTCCCACGTGCGGCACGAGCCCCGACAGCGCCTTGGCGATGGTGGACTTGCCACAGCCGGATTCCCCGACCAGCCCGAAGGTTTCGCCGGGGCGGATGTCAAAGCTCACCTTTTCGACGGCATGGACGCGATGCGTGGGGCGTCCAAAGAAATCTGAGCCGATGTCGAAATGCACCCGGGCGTCCACCAGCCGCGCGGCAGGCGCTGTTGAAACGGGTGGCAGGGGCTTGGCCCGTTCGGCGCCCGCGCCAAGGCGCGGCACCGCGGCGAGGAGACTGCGGGTATAGTCATGCTGAGGCGCGGCAAAGAGCGTGTCGACCGGCGCGCTTTCGACCATGCGGCCCTGCCGCATCACCACGACGCGATCAGCGCTTTCCGCAACCACGCCCATGTCGTGGGTGATCAGGATGATGGCTGTCCCGGTCTCGGCCTGAAGGTCGCGCAACAGCTCGAGAACTTCTTGTTGCACCGTCACGTCGAGGGCGGTGGTCGGCTCGTCCGCGATCAGCAGCGCCGGCCGCAGCGCGAGGGCCATCGCGATCATGACCCGTTGCCGCATGCCCCCCGAAAGCTCGTGGGGGAATTGCTTCATCCGGCGCTCGGGTTCGGGAATGCGCACCTTGCGCAGGGCCTCGACCGCCTGCGCGCGCGCCGCGGAGGCCGCGACCGGCGCGTGCGCGCGGATCGCCTCTGTCATCTGGCTGCCGATCGTGTGAACCGGGTTCAGCGAGGTCATCGGTTCCTGGAAGATCATCGCCAGCCGGGCTCCGCGCCAGTTGCGCATCTCGGGCTCGGGCAGCTTCGGCAGATCGGTTCCGTCCAGCAGCGCCTGCCCGGAGGTGACGGCGACATTGTTGGGCAGCAGGCCCATCAACGCCAGCGAGGTGATCGACTTGCCCGACCCGCTTTCGCCCGCGATCGCGAGCGTTTCGCCGGCGTGCAGGTCGAAGGACAGGCCCGCCACCAGAGGGCGCACCACACCGCGATCCCTGACGGAGACGGTGAGCTCGCGCACTGACAGGAGGGGTGCAGTCGCCCCCGAAGGGGCGGTTGCGGCTTGTGTCATGGTCATTCGAGCACCATTCGCGGGAAGTAGAAGGAGACGACCCAGTTGGGCATGTCGACGATTTCGGAGATGCGCAGATCGCCGCAAGTCGAGACCAGCATATAGGCATCCACTGCCGACATGCCGTGCTTGGCCGTGAGCAGGTCGATCATGCCCGCTACCGCGTCGCGCGCGCCGCTCATCAGGTCGGGCCCGATCCCGGTCGTGACCTCGTAGCCCTTCTGGTCGAGGTGGTTGGTCACCGGCCCCGGCGTGGTGAACCGCGGCATCTTGAGGTTCGCCCCCTTCACCAGATCGAGCGTCAGCGTCACATCCATCGGGCTTTCGATCGCCGTGCCGCAGACCTCGCCATCGCCCTGCGCCGCGTGGGTATCGCCCACGGAGAACAGTGCGCCCGCGACTTCAACCGGCAGGTACAGCTCTGTCCCGGCGGCCAGATCGCGGATGTCGAGATTGCCGCCGGTGCGCCGCGGCGGCACGATGGAATGCAGCCCCGGTTCGGCCAGCGCTACGCCTATGGTGCCGGTGAAGGGCTTGAGCGGCACGCGCCCCATGTCACCCCAAAGCGCCGGAGCGAGGCTTTGCGCGTCATACTTCCAGATCGTCAGCGCCGGATCCTGAAACTGGTCCGCCAGCAGGCCGAAGCCCGGTATATTGGCTGTCCAGCCCCAGGCCGACCCCTCCTGCTCGCGCGGGGCAAAGCCCTCGAGCGTGATCTTCAGCGCGTCTCCCGGTTCTGCGCCATCGATGTAAATGGGGCCGGAAACCGGGTTGATCTTGCCGAAGTCGAGCGTCCTGACGTCCTCAACGGTGCTCGACGGGCCAAGCTGGCCCGCCGAAGAATCCATGCAGTTGAAGCAGATCGTCGTTCCGGGCGCGACCGTCTCGACCGGGGCAATGGAATTGTCCCAGCCGAAATGGTGCTGCGCGCCGTGGATCGTGTAATCACAGGCCTTGCACATGCGCTTACTCGGTCACGTAGACGTAGTCGTAGTTGACCGGGATCGAGACCGGGTCGACATAGAGCGCATCCGCGCCGCCCATGCGCTCGGACTTGACGGTGTAGCGCTGCTCGTTGAACACCGGGACCCAGGGGGCCTGCTCCATGACCTTCATGTAGACGTCGGACCACATGTCCAGGCGCTCCGGGGCCGACGGGTCGGTCATGCTGTCGGCGGCGGTGGCCATGGCGTCGATGCTCTCGTCGCAGAACTTGGACCAGTTCCAGCCGCCTTCGCCCGCACCGGCACACCCCAGGATCGGGCCGTAGAAGTTCGACGGGTCCGGGAAGTCCGCGATCCATGCCATGCCACCGGACCAGATCATCGGCGCTTCGCCCGCGCCGCCTGCCTCGATCACGTTCGCCTGCGCGAGAGAGCGGATCGCGACGTCCACGCCGATGGCCTTCAGGTCCTGCTGGATCGCCTGCGCGATACGCGGGTTCGGGTCGGTGTTCATCACGAACAGCTCGGTGGAGAAACCGTCACCAAGGCCGGCCTCTGCCAGTTTGGCCTTGGCTGCCTCGACGTCGAATGCATAGCCTTCGTAGCCGTCTGTGTAGCCCGGCATCGAGGGCGGCAGTGGCTGGGTCGCGGGCACGGCGCGGCCGTTGATGATCTGGGTGATACGCTCCTTGTTGATCGCCATGTTGATGGCTTCGCGCACGGGCAGCTTGTCGAGCGGCTCGATGCCGACGTTCAGCGTGATGTAGCCGGTGTGCAGCTGGCCGCCTTCGACCACGCGCGCGGCCTGCGACGGGTCCCCCATGACTTCCTGGAATTTTGCCGGGGGGATGCCGTCGCCGGGCACATCTACCTCGCCGTTCTGAAGGCGCAGAAGGGCGACGATGGGCTCCTGGCCCACTTCAAACGTCACGCCATCCAGATACGGCACGCCATCGCGCCAGTAGTCCTCGTTCTTTTCGAAGACGAGCCGCTGACCGATGGTCCACTCCCCGAGCTTGAAAGCGCCAGTGCCGACGGGATGCTTGCCGAAATCGGTGCCATGCTCGGCCACGGCCTCCTGCGGTACGACAGAGGCAAAGTTCAGCGCCATCACGTGCAGGAAGGTCGCGTCGGGCCGCGACAGGGTGATCTTGACCGTCGAGGGGTCGACCACTTCGACGCCTGCCAGCGTATCCGTCTCGCCCGAGGCCATGGCATCATAGCCCGCGATGGAGGCAAAGAAGCCTGCGCCGGGCGATTGGGTTTCGGGGTTGGTCACGCGATCGAGCGAGTATTTCACGTCCTCCGCGGTCATCTCGCGCCCGTTGTGGAAGGTCACGCCCTTGCGCAGGGTGAAGGTGAAGACCGTGCCATCCTCGGAGATCTCGTAGCTCTCGGCGAGGCCGGGGCGCAGCTCGGTCGTGCCGGGAACGTAATCCATCAGCCCATCGAAAAGGGATTTGATCATCGACCAGTTCTGCCAGTCGTAACCGATTGCCGGGTCGAGCGTGGCCACATCGTCCTTGTAGGTGACGGTGATCATGCCGCCCGGCGTGGCATCGGGATCAGCGGTGTAGCCCTCGGCAAAGCCGGGCAGAGCCGAGGCCGCCAGCAAAGCAGTGGAGAGAAGTAGTTTTTTCATGATCGTTCCCTGTTGGTTTAAAGTTGAAGAAGATGCCCAGGGATCAACGCAACTTGATGCGCGGGTCGATGAGCGGGGTAATGAGATCTGCGAGCAGGTTGCCCAGCACGATGGCCGTGGCAGACACCATGGTGACGCCCATGATGATCGGGATGTCGACGCGCTGGATCGCCTGCCACGCGAGCTGGCCGATGCCGGGCCAGCCGAACACGCTTTCGACAACGACGATGCCGCCCATGAAGATGCCGATATCGATGCCGATCATGGCGATGATGGGCAGGATGGCGTTGGGCAGCGCATGGCGCATCAGGACCTTCGAGCGCTTCAGCCCCTTGGCGCGTGCGGTGCGAATGTAGTCCTGCCGCAACACCTCGACCATGCTGGAGCGCATCATGCGGGAATACCAGCCGGACCCCATGATCCCCAGCGTCACCGCCGGCAGAACGAGATGCGCAAAGGTGCCGTACCCGCCAATGGGGAACCATCCAAGCAGCACCGCAAACACATAGAGCAGCAGCAGGCCCACCACGAACTGCGGCGCAGAGACCGCGACGAAGGACGTCAGCATCAGCCCCTGGTCGAGCGGCTTGCCTCGATAGAGGGCGGCCACGATACCAAGCGTGAGCCCGATCAGAAGCTCGCAGAAGATCCCGCCGGCCATCAACAGCAGCGAGGCGGGCAGACGCGCGGCGATCAGCGTCGAGACCTCGGTCTTCTGCAGGTAGCTGCGTCCCATGTCACCTTGAACAAGGCCCGACAGGTAGCGCCAGTATTGCACGAGCATCGGCTGGTCGAGCCCCAGTTGCTGGCGGATGTTCTCGACCGTTTGCGCCGTAGCGGACCGCCCGGCGATCTGGCGCACCGGGTCGGCGGGCAGCACGTAGAGCAGCACGAAGGTGATGAAACTGACGCCCAGCAGGATCAGCAAGGATTGGATGATGCGGCGAAACAGGTAACCGGGCATCAGTCGTTTCCCCTTTGGGTCGGATCGAGCACGTCGCGCAGCGCGTCGCCCACGAGGTTGAAGGCCAGCGCCAGCAGCAGGATCGCCGCGCCCGGGATGAAGACCAGCCAGGGTGCAGCCTGGAAATAGGTCTGGTTCTCGAAGATGATGTTGCCCCAGCTGGGCGTCGGCGGCTGGACACCGACCCCGAGAAAGCTGAGGGTCGCCTCGAGCAGCACGGTGACCGAGATCCCCAGCGTGCCCCAGACGATCAGCGTCGGGATGAGGTGCGGGAGGATATGCTTGAACAGGATGCGCGACCGGGACGCACCCAGCGTCTTTTCGGCGGCGATGAATTCGCGCTCTGCCAGCGATGTGGTCTCGGTATAGACCACCCGCGCCGTCTGTACCCAGTTGACCAGCGCAATCACCATGGCCACGATCCAAAGCGACGGCTGGAAGATCGCCGCGAGACAGATCGCGAGCAACAGGGCCGGGAAGGCCATCATCAGGTCGGTGAACCGCATCAGCACGGCTCCGACCCAACCGCGGACGTACCCCGCGAGCACGCCCACCAGTGTTCCTATGACCAGCGCGACGCCATTGGCGACCACCCCGATGATGAGAGAGGTCTGCGCGCCGTAGAGCATCCTGCTGAACAAGTCGCGGCCCAGCAGGTCCGTTCCCATGAGAAAGTCGCCCCCGGGCGGCATGGGCTCGCCGTAGAGCGTCAGCCCCTCGAACAGCTGTTCGTCAGGTGCGTAGGGCGCGATCCACGGTGCAAGGGCCGCACCCCCCACCACCAGCGTTATGATCGCAAGCCCGAAGAGCGCGAGCTTGCGGCGCAAGAGCCGCCGCAGGGCGCTGGCCGGAGAGGCGGTTGATGTCGCTTGTACCGTCGTGTCAGCCATGATCCTTGTCCGTCCTTGCATCGCTGACCGAGGCCACGATCCTTGCGGCAGCCTCCTCGAAGCTGACGCGCCACGCCATCGCCATGCCGCGCAGTTGTTCGTAGGCCTCGTTTTCAGTTTTTCCGCGCGTCGCCAGCACGGCCACGGCCTGCACCACGGTCTGCCGCTGGCCGAGGCGCTGGCGCAGATTTTGGATTTCGCCAGCCAAGCCGATCCGCGCATCGAAGGTCGCCCGCGCGATCAGAAGCGCTGAATAGACACCGTTGTCGCCGACAGGCTTGAGGATCTGCGCATCGACGCCGAAGTTCATCAGCCATTCGATGCGACCGGGCGCTTCGGACCCGATCAGCGCGATGGTCGGAAGCGGCGCGTCGCCCGGGCTCCAGGGAAACTGGTCGTCAAAGGCGGTGTCCACATCGATGAAGAGAAAGTCGGCGCCGCGCACCGAGGCCGGAAGCTCCGGCCAGCAACACTCGACGTGCAGCCCCACCGCTTCCAACTGGCGGACCAGCGCGGTCACGTTGGCATGTGGCCGGTGCAGGATCACCGCGCGCGCGCCGCCCAGTTCGGGAATGCTCAGACGTCCTCTCATCGTACCACCCGCAGCATCGGTTGTGGCCGCTGCGTCGACTGCGTCAGGTAAGGATCGCCTTCGATCTTTGCGTGGGTCTCGATCGGGACAAATCTGCCGTTGCGCACCGCGGCGATGGCCACTGGCAGCGCAACGTGATGTGTGCGCGGGCTGATCCCCACTGATGCCGCGCGCGGCATGGCCAAAAGCTCGGGCAGGCTCAGGGCTTCGGCGTCCGGCACGCTCGACAACAGGCGGGCCAGCATCATGACAGAGGCGTGCGCCGCCGCCTCGAAAGATGATCCGAAATCGAAACGCCCCTCGTTGCCCGGCAGCGCGGGGGCCATGCCCTTGAACCATGGACCGGCGGCGATGACCCCCTCTGCCGCGGCGCCCATGGCGCCCAGTTCGGCCTCGGTCATATTGCACGACAGGACCGGGCACGCGTTGTCGCCGAAGGCGGGATCGTCCGCGCGCAGCTGCGCCATTGCCTCGAGAAACGCATATTGCGACGGACCGATCAGCTGGTTCAGGACAAAGTCCGGCTTCAACGCGGCGATTTCATCGACAAGGCGGGCGATGTCTGTCGATCCGATCGGCACGTACCGTTCGCCCAGAACATGCGCGCCGCGCTTCGCGCTGACCTCGCGGGCGATGCGGTTCATTTCCCAGCCCCAGATATAATTCGATCCCGTCAGGTAGGACCGGCTGCCATAGGCTGCAAAGGCGTGCTCGAGCAGCGGCAGCAGGTGCTGGTTGGGGCAGGCATGGGCATAGACCACGCGATCAGAGGATTCGAACCCCTCGTAAGGCGTGGGATACCACAGCACGCCACCCAGCCTCTCAAGGCTGGGGATCACTTCCTTGCGGCTCCAACTGGTTGTGCAGCCGATCACATGCCGTGCCGAGCTGTTTTTCAGGATGTCTTCGCACAGCGGTGCATAGGCATCGATATCGCCGCCCGGGTCACGCTCCACCGGACAGAAGACCATATCTATCTCAACATCGTCATTGACCTGCTCGATTGCCTTCAGCGCGCCTTCGCGACTGGCCTGTCCCATGAGCCGGTAGGGACCGGAGGTTGAGAAGAGAAGTCCTATGTCGATACTGCGGGTCACGCGGCGCTCCTGAAACGAAAAACGCCTCGCACCCAGCGTGTGTCGCGAAGACAGACCGAAGGGTGCGAGGCGCTTTTGCCAATATGTTGCCTCTTGTCTGCGCAAACCTGCGGAGGCTGTCAAAATGTTTCAGGGTCTGGATGCGGCACTTTCGGCAGGTGTGCTCAATTATTGTGCGTCCAATGCGGTCAGGGCGCTCGCAAATGGGGCAGGGCGCCACCCGGCACTTGCTGCAGCGGCGCGCGACGCCACAGGCCCTTTCCAGTCGCTGCCGGCGTGCGGACGATGGCGGATGCAGAATTGCTGGATGCGTGGGAAGCGGTTTTTCCGGCTCCCGCGCGGTCTTCGGAACCCAGACGGCGCGGGATATCACGAGATTGCAATCCTGAAGAAAATGCATACCGACGTTCTCGCGAATGAAGGAGCGAGGTCTTGATGGCTGGTCGGAAGGTCTTCCTCGTCGAATTGGCGTTCGTCGTAGATGATCGCTGCGCGCTCCCGGGTGAAGCCGACCAATCGAGCCCCCCAGCGGGCCCAGTCCGGCAGCAGCATCGCGCTGGGCAGCCTCAGCGTTCGGGCGGGCCCCCGGTCCACTAGCTCGACCTGCAGGTCCATCGCCGAGGAATTGATGAGGTCGGCCCGCGAAAAGGCCGTCGGCGTCAGGGTGGTATATCGGCGTCGGCGATCATAGATGGCTCTGGACTTTAGCCAGGAGCCGACAAGCAATGCGCCAGCGCCTTTCCGATTTCCTTGATCGACCATCGACGCGTTACACGATCATGGGGGTCATCCTGTTCAACGCGATCATCCTGGGCCTGGAAACCTCCGGATCGGTCATGAATGCCGCGGGCGGGGTGATCGTCGCGCTGGATACGGCCTGCCTCGCGATCTTCGTGGCCGAGCTGGTGGCCAAGCTTTACGCGCGCGGGCTGCGGTTCTTCCGCAGCGCCTGGAACATCTTCGATCTGCTCGTGGTCGGCATCGCGCTGGTGCCGGCTGCGGGTGCGCTGTCGGTGCTTCGAGCGTTGCGGATCTTGCGGCTTCTGCGCGTGATCTCGGTCGCGCCGACATTACGCCGCGTGGTCGAGGGCTTTATCTCAGCGCTGCCGGGCATGGCCTCGGTCTTCCTTCTGATGGGGGTAATCTTCTACATTGCCGCGGTGATCGCGACCAAGCTCTTCGCCGCGACCTTCCCCGAATGGTTTGGCTCGTTGGGCGGGTCGCTCTATTCGCTTTTCCAGGTCATGACGCTGGAGAGCTGGTCCATGGGCATCGTCCGACCCGTGATGGAGGTCCACCCGCACGCCTGGATTTTCTTCGTTCCCTTCATCCTGATCACCACCTTTGCCGTGGTGAACCTCGTGGTCGGCCTGATCGTCAATTCGATGCAGGACGCCCATGCGGAGGAATCGAACGCCGCCACGGATACCTACCGTGACGAGGTGATCCGCCGCCTGGCCGCGATCGAAGAGCACCTCAACGTGGCAAACGAAGGGACGGCGCAGCGCGTCGCCGAGCCTGGGGCTGGCGCACGGGCGCGCGGATGACGGCGTTGCCAGCGCGGAGCGGCTCGCTTCTGACCGAGGGACGGGGACCTTCGCAGACCCGCACCCCGTTGCCGGGAACTGCGCATGTGTCTGTTGCAGGCGCGGAACCGCGATCGTCGGCCAAGCGCGCCTCGCTGCGCCTGTCACGCCCGCGAACTCGGTCATGGCGATCTGGTCGGGGTCGGTGACCGTCTTCTCGACCGCTGCGGACAGGGCGGCCACCTGGGCCGGATCGGTCCCGGCAGGCCTGGTGTCTCTCGAAGCCCTATAACCGCGACCACAACCAACCCCAAGACGATCAGCCAAAGGATCGGGCCGAACACCATGGTCATACCGCGGGCGGCCCCCTTGCGCGTGGTCGCGACCGAGCCCGGACGGAAGGGATAAGGCGGCCAATCCCCGGCTTATGGCATTGGGCGCGATGGCCAAGGGCCGGCAGGCGTCCGGAAGCAACCTTCGCGCGGGCCACGCCGGAGGGGCTGAGCGCCGAGGCTGCGCAGATCCTGGTCCAACGCCGTGCGAGTTTTTCTTGACCTTCCCCCTGCTGGAACCCCCAAGTCATCGTGGGACACTGACACCCGCGCCCGGAGGTTCCCATGGCCCATTCTGACCACACAAGTGATGCCGAGCCGGAAGTCGCGGCCCAGGACGTGACCCGCGATCCGGTCTGCGGGATGACAGTGGACCCCAGGGCCGACACGCCGGGCTTCGAGCACGACGGCCACCACTACCACTTCTGCTCCGAGGGCTGCCGCGAGAAATTCCGCACAGACCCAAACGCCTATCTCGCCGCCACAGACCCTGTCTGCGGCATGCAGGTCGAGCGCTCTACCGCCGTCCACATGCTCAAGCACGGCGGTCAGAAGGTCTACTTCTGCTCCGAGGGCTGTCAGTCGAAGTTCGAGGCGGAGCCCGAGGCCTATCTCGGCCACCGCCCCGCGCCCGAGCCGATGCCCGAGGGCACGCAATACACCTGCCCGATGCACCCCGAGATCATCCGCGATGCGCCCGGCGACTGCCCCAAGTGCGGCATGGCGCTGGAGCCGATGACCCCCTCGGCGGACAGCGGGCCGAACCCCGAATACGTCGACTTCAAGCGCCGCCTGAAGATCACCGCGCCGCTGGCGGCGCTGGTCTTCGTGCTGGAGATGGGGGCGCACATCGGCATCCCCTTCGCCGACTGGATCGGACATAGGCTCTTTGGCTGGGTTCAGTTCGCACTGGCTACGCCGGTGGTGATCCTCTGCTGGCCGTTCTTCAAGCGGGGCTGGGCCTCGATCGTCAACCGCTCGCCCAACATGTGGACGCTGATCGCGCTCGGTACCGGTGCGGCCTATGTCTTTTCCATCGTTTCTCTGCTGGCGCCCGGCCTCTTCCCCGCAGCGATGCGCGACGGCATGGGCATGACGCCGGTCTACTTCGAGGCGGCGGCGGTGATCCTCGTGCTGGTGCTGGTCGGGCAGGTCATGGAACTGGCCGCCCGCGAGCGCACCGGCGACGCGATCCGCGCGCTTCTCGATCTCGCGCCCAAGACGGCGCGGCGGGTGACGGGCGGGAGGGAGGAGGACGTGCCGCTGGACGAGGTCGCCTCGGGCGACATCCTGCGCGTGCGTCCCGGCGAGAGCGTGCCGGCGGACGGCGTGGTGACCGAGGGGCGCTCTTCGGTGGACGAGAGCATGATCACCGGCGAGCCGGTGCCGGTCGAGAAGACCCAAGGTGAGCCCGTCACCGGCGGCACGCTCAATAAGACCGGCAGCTTCCTGATGCGGGCCGAGAATGTCGGCTCCGAGACCACCCTCTCGCGCATTGTCGAGATGGTGTCCAAGGCGCAGCGATCGCGTGCGCCGATCCAGGCGATGGCCGACCGTGTGGCGGCCTATTTCGTCCCTGCGGTCGTGGGCGTGGCGGTTCTGGCTTTCCTCGCATGGACGGTCTTCGGCCCGTCCCCCGCGCTTTCCTACGCCTTCGTCGCGGCGGTCTCGGTGCTGATCATCGCCTGCCCCTGCGCGCTTGGCCTCGCGACGCCGATGTCGATCATGGTGGCGACCGGGCGCGGTGCGCAGGCGGGCGTGCTGATCCGCGACGCTGAGGCACTGGAGCGGTTCTCCAAGGTCGATGTGCTGGTGGTCGACAAGACCGGCACGCTGACCGAGGGCAAGCCGACGCTTACCGACGCTGAGCCCGCCGAGGGGACGGATAAGATCGAACTTCTCGCCTTTGCCGCCGCGCTGGAACGCGGGTCCGAGCACCCGTTGGCAGAAGCGATCACCGCTGGCGCGCGAGCAGCCGGGGCACCCGAGCGCGAGTCCTCGGACTTCGAAGCGGTCACCGGCAAAGGCGTGATTGGCAGCGTTGGCGGACAGCGCGTGGCTCTCGGCAATGCGGCGCTGATGGCGGATGAAGACGTGGACCTTGGCGCCTTGAATGACCGCGCCAGCGACCTTCAACGCGACGGCAAGACCGCGATGTTCGTCGCCGTGGGCGGGCGCGCCGCCGGGCTGGTCGCGGTCGCCGACCAGGTGAAGGAGAGCACGCCCGAGGCGATCCGCGCCCTGCACGAGGCCGGGTTGCGCATCGTCATGGCCACCGGCGATGCGAAGGCCACGGCCGAAGCGGTCGCGCGGGAGCTCAATATCGACGAGGTGCATGCCGAGGTCAGCCCCGAGGACAAGCACGCGCTGATCGAGAAATTGCGCCGCGAGGGGCTGTCGGTTGCCATGGCCGGAGACGGGGTGAACGACGCCCCGGCGCTCGCGGCTGCGGACGTCGGCATCGCCATGGGCACCGGCGCGGACGTGGCGATGGAAAGCGCCGGTATCACGCTGGTCAAGGGAGACCTCGGCGGCATCGTCCGGGCGCGCCACCTCGCCGAGGCGACCATGCGCAACATCCGCCAGAACCTGTTCTTTGCCTTCGTCTACAACTCGGCCGGCGTGCCGCTGGCGGCGGGCATCCTCTACCCGCTCTTCGGCATCCTGCTTTCGCCCATCGTCGCGGCGGCGGCGATGAGCCTCTCGTCGGTCTCGGTGATCGCAAACGCGCTGCGACTGCGGGGGGTGAAGCTGTGAAATGGCTGGGTCTTGTCGCGCTGGTGCTTGTTGCGGGCGCGGGTTGGTTTGTCTTCGTCGGGGCCGAAGGTGCCCCGGCAGGCTCTGCCCAGATCGCCGAAGGCAAGGCGCTCTACGCGGAAACCTGCGCCGCCTGCCACGGGGCACGCCTCGAAGGCCAGCCGAACTGGCGCACCCCGGGCCCTGACGGCCGCCTGCCTGCCCCTCCGCATGACGCCAGCGGTCACACCTGGCACCACCCCGACGAGGTGCTCTTCCGGATCACCAAGCTGGGCACCGCCGCCGTGGTCGGAAATGGCTATGAGAGCAACATGCCGGGCTTCGCTGATCAGCTTACAGACGCGCAGATCGAGGCCATTTTCACCTACATCAAGTCGACTTGGCCGGAGGAGCTGCGCGCGCATCAGGCGGAGATCTCCGCGACGCCCGGGTAGCGCGCATCGTCCTGACACGGTTCCTCGATGGACCTTATCCCTCCGCACAGGGCCGTCGCTGCGCACTCAGCCGCGCGTGCGCCCTCATCGCGGTGGCATCGACCTCGCGGACCTAAGCGCAAACCGCACCCTCGTGCCGCGAACGTGATCTGACGCCGTCCCGCGAAAGGCGTAGCGTTGCGCCATGACACAGCTTGTGCTTCGCCTGCTACTGCTGACCCTTCTTGGGGTCTGGACCGCCTTGCCGGCCGGGCCGGTGCGCGCCATGGCGTCCAGCGCGCTCTGCTGCGACAATAGGGCCATGGCGCATGCGGACCATTCCGCGCAGCAAGCCGCCGTTAGCCATGGCGCGATGCACGACAAGAGCCACGCCCAGATCTGCGCACTGCACTGCCTGCCGCTGGACGCGGCCCGCAGCGCAGATCTGCCCAGCCCCGGCAAGGCACATGGGTCGCGCATCGTTGCGTCGATGGCCGATGTGTCGCTGTCCTCCCGGGACTTCGCGCCCACATCGCCGCCTCCCCGAAGCTGATCTCCACGGGACTCGGTCCCGCCTCGCGAAACTTCATTTTCCGGAGATCATCATGACCCAGTATTCCCGCCGCGGCTTTCTCGCCGCTTCTGCCGCCATGTCTGCCGCGCTGCTGCTGCCCGCAAGGGCGCGGGCAGCGACGGATCGGCTCTCGCTCACCGCGGGCACCCGCACTCTTGAGGTGAACGGCCGCGCCGCGACCGTCATGGGGCTGACGAATCGCACGGGGGGGCAGGGGCTGACCCTCGACCCCGGCCAGCGCTTCGCCGTCGATCTGACCAATGACCTCGATGTGGAGACGATCATCCACTGGCACGGGCAGCTCCCGCCCAATGCGCAGGACGGCGCGCCCAACACCAACCCGATGCTCAAGATCGGCGAACGCCGCGCCTATGACTTCACGGCGCGTCCGGGCAGCTTCTGGATGCACAGCCACATCCCACAGCAGGAGATCGCCATGCTTGCCGCGCCGCTGATCGTGCGCAGCGCCGAGGACGTGGCCGCCGATCGGCAGGAGGTGGTGATGTTCCTGCATGACTTCAGCTTCAAATCCCCCGAAGAGGTGCTGGCAGAGACCGCCGGCAGCACCGGCGGGCACCATGGCGGAGCCCACGCTCCGGCGCCGATGAACCATGCCACCATGCACCACGGCGGGGCGAGGTCGGACGCTATGGCCCCGACGGGCGGAAGTTCGGGCAATGGCCCTATGCCCGGAATGAGCGGGGGGCCTGGCATGCCGATGGACATCAACGATTTCCATTTCGACGCCTATCTCACCAACGATCGCACGCTTGATGATCCGGAGGTCGTGACCGTCGAGCGCAACGGTCGGGTGCGGCTGCGGATCATCAATGGCTCATCGATGACCGCCTACTGGATCGACACCGGGGAACTGCGGGGCCGGCTGCTCGCGGTGGACGGGGACAGGGTCGAGCCGTTTTTCGACACGCGCTTTCCGATCGCCTCGGGCCAACGGCTGGAGATCGAGCTCGATCTGCCGGGTGACGGGCTTGCACGACCGGTGCTCGCGCTGCGGGAGGGCGCGCAAGAACAGACCGGGCTCGTTCTCGCACCGCGGGGCGCCTCCGTGCCGCGCCTGCCGACCCGCGCCGCGACCGAGACCCCGCCCGTCGCTGGTGACATGCGGCAGGAGCTTGCGCTGCGCGCCGTCTCGCCGCTCGCAGCCCGGACCCCGGATGCGCGGCAGATGGTGATGCTCGGAGGCGCGATGACCCCCTATGTCTGGACCATCAACGGCGCCGTCTGGGAGGATCACAGCCCAATCACGGTGCCCCAGGGTGCGCGGGTCGAAATGATGTTCCACAACATGTCGATGATGGCGCATCCGATGCACCTCCACGGCCATGTCTTCCAGGTCGTCGCGGTCGGTAACCAGCCTGTGCGGGGGGCGCTGCGCGATACGGTCTTCGTGCCGGCGATGGGCTCGGTCACGGTGGCATTCGACGCGGGCGAGGCGGCGCGCTGGATGATGCATTGCCATCACATGGGGCATCTGGCGACCGGCATGATGACAGAGCTTCAGGTGCGGGCCACGGCCTGAGCCAAGGACCGGCGGTGCGGGCGAGACGCTCGCGCCGCCGGTGTTTTTCGCTGTCGGCCTGGGCGGATCAGGCCACCTCGATCCAGGTCGTCATCCCCGAGGCTGCATGACCGAGCATGTGGCAATGCAGAAGCCATTTCCCGGGGTTGTCCGCGACGAAGGCGACCTCTGCGCTTTCCTGCGGCTTGATCAGCAACGTGTCGCGCATCGGCCCCTGGGACCCATCGGCGGCGACCGTGCGGAAGTGCATGCCGTGCAGGTGCATCGCATGGGGAAAGACCGTGTCGTTGACCCACCGGATGCGCGCGGTCTCGCCGAGGGCGTAGCGAGCAAAGGGGGCCTCGCCGCGCCCCACCTGGCCCGACAGCGCCCAGAATTGCCCACGCTGCACAAGCTTCTGGAAATCCATGTCCTGCCCCTCGAACCGGCCCGACGCCATGCCACGCATCGCACCGCCTTCCATCCGCATCTCGCGCAGTTCGGCCTCGGCGACACCTGGCACATCCATGCGCGGGTTGGGCGGTAGCGGCGCGGGGACGGCGCGCCGCGCGCTGCTCTTCGGGCCGGTCACAGTCACCTCGGCAAGCGCCTGCCAACTGTCGTCGTCGGCGTAGCTGAGCAGCGCCGCGGGCGTGCCCGCCTCGGCGGTGACATCGACAATCAGATCGACGCGCTGCGCCGGGGCGAGGATGATCTCGGTGCTCACCGGCTCGGGCTGTGCCAGCGGCATCCCGTCAAGCGCGACCGTCCAGCCCACCATTCCTTCGAGCCTGAGCATGAAGATGCAGGCGTTGGCGGCATTGATGAGCCGCAGACGCAGGCGCTCGTTCTGCCGCGCTTCGAGAGAGAAGTCGTACCGGCCGTTGATCCCCAGCAAATTGCCCAGGCGCCCTGCGTGACTGCGCATCATCGGATTGCCGAAATCCCCGGCGAAGCGGCCGGTCTCCGGGTCGAGCAGCCAGTCGTCGAGCATCAGCACCTCGTCCCGGTCGATGTCCGGCGGCGTGCTTTCCTCGACGATCAGCGCCCCGGAGAGGCCGCGTGCCACCTGCTCCATGGAGTTGGTGTGGGCGTGGTACCAGTAGGTCCCGGCATCCGGCAGCTCGAAGGCATAGTCGAAACGCCCGCCCGGCGGCACGGGATCCTGCGTCAGTCCCGCCACGCCGTCCATCGCGTTGTCGATGCGGATGCCGTGCCAATGCACCGAGGTCGGCACCTGCAATCCGTTGACCAGGCGCCTAGAAAGGCGGCTGCCCTGCGGCACGCGGATTTGCGGACCGGGAAGCAGGCCGTCGTAGCCCCAGACCTCGGTCGCCGGATAGCCCTCGGGCGCGAGCTGGACGGTGGCGGGGCCGGCGGTCAACAGGGGCGTCTCCTGCGCCCATGCGGGGCGTGACAGGGGAAGCGCGGCAAGTCCCGTGCAGAAGGCGCGTCGTGTGAATGGCATATCAGGTGATCCCTTTCGCGCATTGCATCTCGCGGGCATCGTCAATGATCGTCTTCTCGGTGCCCCGCGTCGTGCGGGGCTGCTGCGGCATGTGGGTGGGACGTCTACCATATCAGGCCACATCCGTTCGATGGGTCTTGTCTCTCGTGCCGGGCGTGCGGCGTTGACCTGTCATGCCCCGCTGTTCCTACCCAGGGATCTTGTCGCTCTGCTCGCCTTCCGCGTGCTCCACCGCCCAACTCGTTGCGGCCTCAATGGCTACCATGGACGTCGTCGGCAGAACGTTCAGGTAGCTGTCGGTATCCTTGACCTGGAGCGGCGGCCGCTGAGTCATCCGATAGAGCGCATAAAGCACGATCCCGCCGAAGGTCACCGCCAGCAAGAACCAAAACCCTTGAGGTCCGAAGAGCTGCATGGCCCAACCGGCGAGAAGCGGCCCTCCGATGGCGCCGATGCCAAAGACGAAGACCAGCCCCCCCGACGCTGCGGGCATGTCATCGGCTGGCAGGTCGTCATTCGCATAGGCCAGAAAGAGCGAATACAGCGGCGTCGTCACCCCACCGGCAAGGAAGGCCGCGATCAGAAGCAATTCCGACCGGCCTTCCGTGGTCAGGCCGAACACGCAGGCCGCCGCGCCGAGGGCGGCGGCCCCCAAGATGAGCTTGCGCCGGTCCATGATGTCCGACAGCCAGCCGATGGGGAACTGAAGGAACAGCGCGCCCGCAAAGAGCATGGCGACGAAGAGCGCGATCTGTGGTGTCGAGAGCCCGATCTGCGTGCCGAAGACAGCCCCCATCCCCGACTGGGTTGCGTAGATGCTGCCCAGCAGAAACGTTCCGACAGTGCTCAGAGGCGCGTGGCCAAAAAGTTCCCTGAGCGACATCGCGCGCGTGACCTTGACCGCGGGCGTGGGGGACACCGAGAGCAGGATTGGGCCGAAGGAGAGCGACACCAAGATCGAGGCAACGATGAACAGGCCGGAGGTCGCCGCATCGCCCAGGGTCAGAAGCCATTGCGCCCCGATCACGCCCAGGGTTTGGGCGAACATGTATGCCGAAAGCACCTTGCCGCGTGTGTCGTTGGTGGCAGCGTGGTTCAACCAGCTTTCCGCCGACACGTAGACCCCGGACATGCAAAATCCGATGATCAGGCGCAACAGCGTCCAGGCCCAGATCTCGGTCGCGAGCGGCAAGGCGATCAGGCCGGCCGACATGAAGCTGCCCAGTGCCGCAAAGACGCGAACGTGCCCGACGCGGCGGATCAGCACGGGGGTGACGCGGGCCCCAGAAAGAAAGCCGATGTAGTAGCCCGAGGTGATGACCGCGAGCGCGGCGGTCGAGAAGCCCTCGAGATCCCCGCGCAAGCCGATCAAAGTGAACTGCATGCCGTTGCCGAGCATGATGAGCAGGATGCCGAGGAGCAGCGCCCAGACGGTGCCGAGAACGGAAATCATGAGGCGTCTTTCTTATGTGAGCAGGTGCGCTGTCGATCCTTGCACCATATCCTGGCTCTGGCGAGGCGCATGCGCGTCATCAGTTGAAGGCTTTGCGACATCGGCTGAATTTGACACCCTTGCTTCCAATTTCCGACCTCATCTCCTTCCGGCGGCGCCCATGCAGGCGACGGTCTTCTGAGCCGGCCCCCCCAATTTCCGCGCGCCGCTCCCGTCCGGACCCGGAGTGACGATTTGAGACGGCGCTGATCCCAGGTGAGTGACCGCTTTCGAGAATTGCATCCTTGCCGGACGCGCAGCATCGCACCTCTCCACTTGACGCGACCGGCAAAACGTCGTGTCGACAGCTGGCTATGGTACGAGATGACGCGGGGTCTCGGGCATATCACCGAGCGCCATCACGCCGATCCCGAGTATCGCCGCGTAGTGCCTGAGCTCGATTGCCGGCCACCTCGGCGCCGCTGGCACCGCGGTGAACAGGGTCATATCGGTTAGGAGCCAGACGACACCCGCGGAAGGGCCGCCCGGCTGGAGCGCGTCAGGCTCTGGCGGGCTGGACGAGGTTGGCGAGCAGGCGGAAGGCGCCGGGTACCAGCTTGTCGAGCTGGTGATGCAGGACAAGCCCGGTGTGGGTGTGCCTTCCTTTGCCGATCCGGCCTGAAACGAGACTGCCGAGCAGCGGCGCCTCGCCCGCATCGTGCATCGAGAGCAGAGGTGCATAGCAGGGCGCCCAGTCGGCGGCGAAATAGAGGCCCCGCTCCTTGTCCCAGCCGGTCCAGTCGCGTTCCGTGATAAGGTTCGGTGTGGTCAGGAGCGGGTGCCGCGGCTCAAGCACGGTCACAGGGGCGCCGGCATCGGTGACGCGCCAGCGCAGCGAGGGGGTGCCGATCCGCATCGGCCGCGGCGGGGTGGTTTCTGAGTGCCAGCCTTGGTCCGGGCGCTGGTAGAGCGTGACCAGGTGTCCGCCGCGCTCGACGAACCGGTGGAGCCGCGGGATCGCGGCGCGCAGGTCGGCGCGGTTGCCAAAGGCGACGACACCGACCAGCACCGTCGTGAAGCCAGTGAAGTCCTCGTCGGGCGGGATCTCGTCCATGATGCGCACATCGGCTCCGAGCTCCTGCAGCCAGTGGCCGACGTTATCTCCGCTGCCGATGTAAGCGATTGTCGCTGCCTCGGGCAGCGCGAGGTCAAGGCTCAGCACGCGAAGCTGGGCCGCTTCGTACAACGCGAAGTCGCCGACATGCGGATAGCTGCCCCGGCTCTCGGTGAAAGCGGGCGCGCCGTCGATGCGCGGGGTGAAAGTCGCGAGCCCCGGCGTTTCGCTCAGCGGCGTGAGGGTGAGGTGACGGCCTGTCTGATCGACAGCCCAGCCCTCGACCGTGTCAAGGGTCACCGGCGCCTCGGAGGAGAGCGTCGCGGTGAGCGGCTCGGGCCTGCCAAGACGCCGGAGAAAGGCGGCCGGGCGCGCAGCAAGGACCTGCGCCGGGAGGATCACTGGCGGTTGCTCGAAATCACGAGCAAGCGAAACCTCGCGCCCACCGATCCGCGCTGCGATCTTGACGTGCGGACCATTGCCGCCGAGCGGATCGAAACCATCGGAGAACTGACTGGGCAGCGCCATGTCGCGGGGCAGGGCGACGGGGATCGTCGTGAGGCCGGGCTGAAGTGGCTGCGCTTCGTCGGCGCAGCCGGGAATGCGGGGCCGGGCGGAGACCTCTTCGGCAAGCGTCGGCGCGGGCTGATGGAGGGTCAGTGAAGCGCAGTCACCCGGAGCCAGACGGGTCGGCGCGAGGGCGCAGACCGGCGTGAGGGCGGCGGCCTCGAAAAGGGCGTGGGCAATCTCGCGGCGCTTGCGCGCAAGGCGGTGGCTATGGGCGGCGGCGAAATTGGGAGCGGCGCTTGCAGCGGCGGACTCGAGCGCCGCATCAGCTGTGGCGAGCGCGGCAATGATCGCGTCGCGACGCGGAAAGGCCGCCTGAGCGCTGGTGATCGCGGCGGCTGCGTCCCGCAGCGCCGCCGCGGCGGGGCCTGCGAGCGCGGCAAGCTCGGGCAGCGTGGCGGGGATGCCTTCGGCCAGCCTGCGCTCGGCAGGCCCATTGGTCAGGTGCAGCTCCCAGACCCGCTGCGGCGTGTCGGACCAGCCGCCCATCCCCTGCGAGGCATGTCGGCGGCGCGACCACTGCCCGATCTCTTGATAAGGAACGCCGCGCGCGGGATCGCAGGGCGTGGCCTCGACGCGGAGCGTCGCCGCGGGGGGCGGAAGGGTGTCGTCGTAGGTGCCCCCGCCGCCGCCCCAGGCAGGAAGATAGGCATGCGAAACCCGCCACGGAGCGAGAGGGCTGCCTCTCAGCGCGCCGGGGTCCGCGGCCAGCGCGACGGCGGCAAGCGCCGCGCGCGTCATCGCCCGGTGATGGCCGTGCTGCCCCGGGACGTCGAGGAAGGTCGGCAGGATCACGTCGGGCCTATAGCGGCGATAGGCCAATGCCAGCCGCTCGGTGATCAGCGCCTCGCCCCAACGGGCGAAAGTGTCGTCGCCATCCTTGGAGAAACCGAAATCATGTACCGGATCAGAAGGGCCGAAGCCGAGCCACGCCACGTCGCAGTCAAGCACTCGCGCGGCCTCCTCCATCTCGCGGCTGCGCAGCACGCCGAGCAGCGCGCCGCGTTCCGGTCCCAGCGCGTTCTGGCCGCCCTCGCCGCGCGTCGAGCAGGCGATCACCACGCGGTGCCCGAGCCCGTGCCGCAGCCATGCCATGAGCCCGCTGTGCTCGTCGTCGGGATGGGCGCCGGTGTTCATGACGGTCAGGCATCCGGAAAGCCGCGAGAGGGCGGTATCGAGTCGCATCAGCGCGGGCTGTGCCTCGCGCCGGGCGAGGCGGTCCTGGATCGTCATCTGTGTCTCCTGTCAGTCAGTCGTGGGCACGAGACCGTCCTCCGCCCGGTCGAGGCGGGGCGTGATCGCGTTGAAAAAGGGCAGGGCGGCGGCGCCGAGCGCGGCCGAAGCCTGCCCGGTCTGCCCGCGCTGGACCCGCGGCAGTGTGCGGTCGGCGCGGTTCGCGACGGTCGAGGGGATTGTCAGGCGCTCGACCAGGGCATCGAGCACAGCGCCCGGCAGCTTGCCCCCGATGATGACGGTCTGCGGATCAAAGATGTTCTCGACGATGCCAATCATTGCCGACAGGTGCTGAGCCGCTGTGGCAAGCCACTCGTCCAGCACCGGGTGCCCGTCGCGGTGATGTCGCCGCAGGTCGTCCAGCGTGGCGGGCTCTCCTGCGGCTTCCAGCATCTCGCGCAGCCGATGCAGCGAGGCGTAGCGCTCGAGGCAGCCCGACTGTCCGCATTGGCAGGGTCGCCCTCCGGGGGCGACGACGATGTGGCCGATTTCTCCTGCGTTGCCAAATGCCCCGCGCAGCGGCTGGTCGTCGATGATTGCGCCGAGGCCGATGCCCGCGCCGAAATAGACCTGGCAGAAATGCGAGACGTTCTGCCCCTTGCCAAACAGCAGCTCGCCAACGGCGGCGGCATTGGCATCGTTGTCGACGTAGACCGGAACGCCGCAGCGCTGCGCCAGATCCTGTGCCACCGCGACCTCGGTCCAGCCGTGTAGCGTCGTTGGCCCGACACCGGACAGGCCTTCGATCCCGAAGGGGCCGGGCATCACGACGCCGATCCCCATGAGCTTCCCGGGAAAGTCGGCACGCAGCCCAGCGACGCTGTCGGCCACCAGCGAAAGCACCGGGCCGGAGGCCATGTCGGGCAGCGGGATATGCGCCTCGTGGCGCAGGTTGCCGCCGATGTCGAGAACGGTGACGGTCAATTCGCCGACCGCGATCTCGAAGCCGAGGGTGATGGCGCCGTCGGGGTTCAGGGCGTACTGGATCGGCGGCAGTCCGCGTCCGCTGCGCAGCCGGCCGAGGTCGAGCAACAACCCTTCGGCCATCAGATCCTCGATGATATTGCCGACCGCCTGGGTCGAGATCTGCGCCAGATCTGCCATGGCCTTGCGGCCCATCGGGCCGTTGCGGCGGAGCAACTCCAGCACGACCCTGCGGTTGTGGCTGCGGTTGCGGCCGGGGTTCTTTCCCATGGCGACACTGACAGGGGTGCGAGCCCGCGGGACTCCCGTCTTGCTTGGAGGCGGCACTGTTTTGTCCTTCTTGTTGCCAGAGAGCGGAATTCTGCAGACCTCCGGCGTCGAAGAAACGCTGGCATGGCTCAAAAGATAACTCAAGTAACTTATTTTATTTGACAGGTCGGGGCGCGATGCGACAGCCTGCGGGTGGTCGGGCGGCTCAGCGTCACGGCTCACGGCGCGGCAGGCGGCTCCGGTCGAACTGGACAAGCGCGGACAAAGGGCGGCGACGCGCCGTCTCCAACGGAGGTAAACATGAAACCAGCACTGATGAAGGCCGGCCTTCTCGCCGGTGCCGCGGTCTTCGGCGCCCATGCGGCGGCGGCGGACGTCGAGATCGAATACTGGCAGTATATCTACGAGACCCGCGTGACGGCGATGGATCAGCTCATCGAGAAATTCGAGGCGCAGAACCCGGGCATCACGGTGAAGCAGGTGACCTTCCCCTACGCGGACTACCAGACCCGCGTGATCGCCGCGAACATGGCGCGCAAGGGGCCCGACGTGCTGCAACTCTTCTATGGCTGGACGGACAACTTCGTGAACGGCGGCGTGCTGCAGCCCCTGCCAAAGGATGCCTTTCCCGAAGAGATGATCGAATCCGAGTTCTTCCCGATCGTCGGCGCCATGAAGCGCGGCGACGACTACTACGGCTTGCCCACCGCGGTGCGCTCGCTGGCGCTTTTCTACAACAAGGCGCTGTTCGAGAAGGCCGGGATCGAGAAGCCGCCCGCGACGCTCGACGAGCTGGTCGATACCGCCGTGAAGTTGACGGAAACGGATGCGGGGGGCAACTTCACCACCGTCGGGATGACGGTCGAGATGGGCGGACAGGACCACCAGTGGTGGCGCGAAGTGCTCGTGCGCCAGTTCGGTGGTGAGCCCTATAACGACGATTACACCAAGGTCACCTACGACAGCGAGGCGGGCATCGCCGCGACCAAGTGGTACACCGACCTGGCGACCGAGCATAAGGTCGGCGCCACGGGCTTCATGGACGAGGGTCAAGCCGCGTTCCGGGCCGGGCGCGCCGGGATGACCATCGACGGAACCTTCCGCCTCGGCTCATTCTCCTCGATCGAAGATTTCGAATGGGGCGTTGCCGAGCTTCCGGCGAACGCCGAGGGGCTGCGCTCGAACTACGCCTCCTATTTTGCCAACGGCATCGGTGCCGGGGCCGAGGGAGAGGAGCTGGAAGCCGCGACGAAGTTCCTGACCTACCTGACGTCGCCCGAAGCGATGCAGCTCTGGCTCGAGGTGGTGGGCGAACTTCCCGCGCGCCCCGAAGCCGCGCTCACCGAGGAGAACCTCGCCGATCCGATATACGGTCCGTTCCTCGCGGGTCTCGAATACGCCCACACCACGACCTTCTTCGACGAGCAGGCGCAGCGACAGGTGACCATGGACATGGCCAACCGTGTGTTCCTGCAGGGGCAGTCGGTCGAGGAGTCGGTGGCCGAGGCCGCAACCGAAGAACAGGCGATCCTCGATCGCTTCCACTGAGGCAGGGGCAGCGGAGGGCGGAACGGACATGGCGTTCGACGACACCACACGGGCGGCCAGGGCGCCGCGCCTCAGCATGCGGACACGCCGCGCACTCTGGGTATGGGCCTTCCTGGCCCTTCCCGTCCTCTTTTATGCGGTCATCCGCTTCTACCCGACGCTCGACGCCTTCCGGCTGTCGTTTACCGACTGGAACCTGATGTCGCCGCCAAAGTTCATCGGGCTCAAGAACTACCGCGAGATGTTCGCCTCCCCGGACTTCTGGCAGGTCTTTCGCAACACCTTCGCCTATTTGGTCATCGGCACGCCGATCAGCCTCGTGCTGTCGTTCACCGTGGCCTATTTCCTCGACCGGATACGCTTTGGCCATGCCTTCCTGCGGGCGCTCTACTTCCTGCCCTACATCACCACCGCTTCGGCCATGGCCTGGGTCTGGCGCTGGTTCTACCAGCCCGCGCCGACCGGCGTGATCAACTCGGTGCTGGGCGCGCTCGGCATGGGGCAGATGGACTTCCTGCGCTCGACCACCTGGGCGCTGCCCTCGATCATGGTGACGGCGATCTGGGCCGGGCTTGGCTTCCAAGTCATCATCTTCATGGCCGGGCTGCGCTCGATCCCGCAGACCTACTACGAGGCGGCGCGTATCGACGGCGTCGGAGACTGGGCGATCCTGCGCAAGATCACCCTGCCGCTGCTGAAGCCGACGACGGTCTTTCTGGTGGTCTTTTCGTCGATCGGCTTCCTGCGCATCTTCGACCAGGTCTACAACATGACCACCAACGATCCGGGCGGGCCGCTGGGCACGACCAAGCCGCTGGTGCTGATGATCTACCAGACCGCCTTCAATTCCTACCAGATGGGCGCGGCCGCGGCGCAGACCGTGGTGCTCTTCACCATCCTGCTGCTGATCTCGCTGCTGCAACTCTGGATCCTGAGGAGCCGCTGATGGCCGTCGTGGAAACTTCCGCCGCCGAGGCCCGTGCCGGGCTGCCCATGTCGAAGATCCGGCCCGCGCGCATCCTGCTCTGGACGGTGCTGTTCATCGGCGGGATGCTGATGATCACGCCGATCCTGTTCATGTTCTCGACCTCTCTGAAGAGCGCCGGGCAGATCTATGACCTGCGCCTGATCCCCCAGGAGCCGAGCTTCGCCAACTACGTCGAGGTGCTCTCGGAGGGGAAATTCTTCCGCTGGTTCCTGAACTCCAGCCTCGTCGCGATCTGCGTCACCCTGTCGAACTGCTTCTTCGACAGCCTCGTCGGCTACACGCTCGCCAAGTTCCGCTTCCGCGGCCGTCAGTTCGTGTTCATCGCCATCCTCTCGACGCTGATGATCCCGACCGAGATGCTGGTGATCCCGTGGTACCTCATGGCCTCGAACCTCGGCTGGCTCGACACTTACTGGGGCATCATGTTCCCCGGCATGATGACCGCCTTCGGCACCTTTCTGATGAAGCAGTTCTTCGAGACCGTGCCCGACGATTTCATCGAGGCGGCGCGGATCGACGGGCTCAACGAGTTTACCATCTGGTGGCGCATCGCGATGCCGCTGGTCACCCCCGCGCTCTCGGCGCTCGCGATCTTCACCTTCCTCGGCAACTGGACCGCCTTCTTCTGGCCGCTGATCTCGATCACCTCGAGCGAGCTTTACACGCTTCCGGTGGGGCTCACCTCCTTCGCGGTGGAGCAGTCGATCCAGTGGGAGATGATCATGACCGGCGCGGCGCTGGCCACGATCCCGACGCTGATCGTCTTCCTGCTGCTGCAACGCTACATCGTCCGCGGCGTCATGCTGGCGGGCCTGAAAGGATGACCGGCATGACCGATCCTAGCCACGCCGACACCTCGGTGTTCCCCGACCCGGTCTACAAGGACACGGTGCTCGCTCCGCTCTTCGCCCATGCCAAGGACGATCACGCCGAGGGCTTCCGCCGCATCGACCGGGCGCATCTGGTCATGCTCGTGCGCACCGGCATCCTGCCGCGCGCCGTCGCCGCCGAGATCGCCCGGGCGCTCGTCGCCATCGATGCCGAGATCGACCCGGCCGAGCTCGTCTATACCGGCGAGGTCGAGGACTATTTCTTCCTGCGCGAGGCCGAGCTGAAGACACGCGTCGGCCCCGACACCGGCGGGCGGCTGCACACGGCGCGCTCGCGCAACGACATCGACCACACGCTGTTCAAGATGGCCCTGAAGGCGCGGATCGATGCGCTGCTGGCCGAGGCGAGGGCGCTGCTGGCCTCCCTGACCGAGACCGCCGCGCGCGAGGCCGAGACACTGATCGTCGCCTACACCCACGGCCAGCCGGCGCAACCCACCACCTTTGGCCACTACCTCGGCGCGGCCATCGAGGTTCTGATCCGCGACATGGCCCGGCTCGAGGCGGCGCGCGAGAGTTGCGATCTGTGCTCCATGGGGGCGGCGGCGATCACCACCTCGGGCTTCCCGCTCGACCGCGCGCTGGTGGCCGAACTGCTCGGCTTCGCTGCTCCGCAGCGCAACTCCTACTCCTGCATCGCGGCGGTGGACTACACCACGGCGACCTATTCCGCGGTCGAGCTGATCTTCCTGCACCTCGGGCGGCTGGTGCAGGACCTTCAGGTCTGGTCGAGCTTCGAGGTCGCGCAGATCCACGTGCCCAATGCCTTCGTGCAGATCTCGTCGATCATGCCGCAGAAGCGCAACCCGGTCCCCATCGAGCACATGCGCCACCTCGCGTCGCAGGCGGTGGGCAAGGCGCGGATGATGAAGGACATCATGCACAACACGCCCTTCACCGACATGAACGACAGCGAGGGCGAGAGCCAGTCCGCCGGCTACGGCGCCTTCGACACCGGCAGCCGGGTGCTGCGCCTGCTGGCGGCGCTGGTGCCGAGCCTGCGGGTCAACGAGGCCCGGGTCGCGGCCAACATCGACCGCGCCTGCATCACCATCACTGAGCTCGCCGACACGCTGGTCCGGCGCGAGGGGCTCTCGTTCCGGCTCGCGCACGAGATCGCCGCCGATACGGCGCGGGCGGTTGTGGCGGCAGAGACCAGCCTCGCGGCGGGCGGCTTCGCGCCCTTCGCCGCGGCCTTCGCCGCCCATGCCGGGCGTGCCTCCACCCTCGACGAGGCGAGCTTTCGTGAGATCGTCTCGCCCGAGTACTTCGTGTCGGTGCGCGACCGGTTCGGCGGGCCCGCGCCCGCGGCCATGGCCGAGGCCCTCGCCAGTTACCGCGAGGCGCTGGCCGGGTTCACCGCACGGGCCGAGGCACAGGCCGCGAAGGAAACCCGCGCCGCCGCCGCGCTCGAGGCGGCATTCAACGAACTGACGGAGGCGCGCTGATGGCCACCATCCAGCTGAGCAAGCTCACCAAGGCCTACGGGCGCACCCGGGTGATCCACGGCATCGACCTCGACATCCCCGACGGCGAGTTCGTGGTCTTTGTCGGCCCATCGGGCTGTGGCAAGTCCACCACCCTGCGGATGATCGCCGGGCTCGAGGAGGTCTCGGACGGCGACATTTCCATCGGCGGCCGCCGGGTCAACGAGGTGGACCCCAAGCAGCGCGACATCGCCATGGTGTTCCAGAACTACGCGATCTATCCGCACATGAGCGTGCGCCAGAATATCGCCTTTGGCCTCTACACCTCGAAGCTGTCCAAGGCGGCAAAGGCGCAGCGCGTCGAGGAGGCGGCGGCGACGCTCGGGTTGACGCCGCTGCTCGAGCGGCGGCCATCGGCGCTGTCGGGCGGGCAGCGCCAGCGCGTAGCCATCGGGCGCGCCATGGTGCGCGACCCCGCGGCCTTTCTTTTCGACGAGCCGCTTTCGAACCTCGACGCACAGCTCCGCGCGCAGATGCGCATCGAGATCAAGGCGCTGCACCAGCGGCTCGGCACGACCATCACCTATGTGACCCACGATCAGGTCGAGGCGATGACCATGGCCGACCGCATCGTGGTGATGCGTGACGGCCATATTCTGCAGGCCGCACCCCCTATGGAGATCTACGACAACCCGGTCGACATCTTCACCGCGCGCTTCATCGGCACCCCCTCGATGAACATTTTCCCGGCGCAGCAGTCGGGCGGCGTGGTGACGCTGGCGGAAGGGGAACCGGCGGTGATGGCGGGCGTCCGGCCGCAGGATCTCAAGGTCGGCGTGCCCAGCAGCTCATCCGCGATTGTCCTTGAGGGCACCGTGACGGTCACCGAACCGCTCGGGCACGAGACGCTGGTGCATTTCACCGCGCAGGGCCACGACTTTATCGCGAGCGCGCCGGGCCATTCCGGCGCCGCACCCGGACAGCGGATCCAGGCCGAGGCGGCGGCGGGCACGGTCCATCTGTTCGATCCAGCGACCGAGAAGGCGGTGGGCCGGGCGTGACGGGCTTCGATCTTTTCCTGACCTCCGCGCGCGACCTCCCGGCTGCCGGTCGCCGCGACCTCGCCGGTCTGCTGCGCGGCGCGGACGTGTCCAAGGGCGCGCTTGCCGGCACCGGCTGGGTGACGCCGCACGGCGCGCTCGATCCGCGGGCGTGCTGCCTGTTCGGAGCGGATGTTGGCGGCACCAAGGTACAGTCGGTGCTCACCGATCTCGAGGGCACGGTCCTCGCAGAGGCGCGCGATGCGACCCCGCAAGCGGGCGGCGATGCTGTTCTGGAGTTGATCTCGGACCATCTTGCCACGCTCTCTTGCGGCAGGACGGTCGGCGCGGCGGGTGTCGGCTTGCCGGGTGCGATCGATCCGGTGACGGGCGTGCTCGCGCGCGCACCCAACCTGCGCGGTCTCGAGGGACGGGCGATGCCGGCGCTCCTGTCCGACCGACTGGGGCTGCCGGTCGCGGTTGAGAACGACGTCAACCTGGCCGCCCTCGGCGAGAGCTGGCTTGGCCACGGGGCGCAGGGCTCTCGCGCTGCGGAAGCTGGGCTTGCCTTCATTGCGCTCGGAACCGGCATCGGCATGGGTCTCGCCTTCGGCGACCGGCTGCTGCGCGGCGTCGGCGGCGCCGCCGGCGAGATTGCCTGTCTGCCCATCGGTGGGGATCCTTACAGCCCGCGCGCCCGCAGCCTTGGCACGCTCGAAAGCGTGGTGGCGGGGCAGGTCCTCGTCGAGGACTACAGGGCGAGGGGCGGTGCCCGCGAGGGCAGCCTGCGGGATCTGAGCCGTGCTGGCGTCGCGGACCCGGTGCTTGACGCCACGCTCAACGTTCTCGCCGAAAGGCTCGCCCTGGCGGTCCTGTCGGTAGGCGCGGTGCTCGATCCGGCGCTTGTCGTTTTCGGCGGTGGCATCGGCTCGCGTCCGGAAATCGTGGCCCGGGTGGGCGAGGCGCTGGCCCGTCTCGGCGCGCCGGTGCCGGAGCTGCGGATCAGCCTGCTCGGCAATCGCGCCGGTGCGATCGGCGCGGTGCGCGCGGCACGGCTTGCGCTGGCCGATGCGCTGGAGCGGCCATGACCCAGCGCGCCCTTTACCGCCCGGCGCTGGTCGTACTGGAAAGCCCCGAGGCGGTGGCCGCCGAGGTCGCCCAGCGGATCCTGCGCTTTGTCGAGACACGGGCGCGCCCCGTTCTCGGTCTTGCGACCGGCCGTACGCCGCTCGCCGTTTACGCCCGTCTGGCGGCGGCGCACCGCGCCGGAACCAGCTTCGCGGCGGTCGAGAGCTTCAACCTCGATGAGTACTTCGGCCTTGGGCCGGCGCATCCCGGGGCCTTTGCGTGCTACATGCAGCGGCACTTCTTCGAGCAGGTAGACATGCTGGCCGGGCATGGTCACCTGCCCTCGGGGCTTGGCGATCCTGCCTTGGAGGCGCGCGCGTACGAGGCGACGATAGACGCGGCCGGAGGCATCGGCCTGCAACTGCTCGGGATAGGACGAAACGGGCATATCGGGTTCAACGAGCCGGGATCTGAGTTCGACAGCCGGACCCGGATTGTCACCCTCGACGAGAGCACCCGCAGGGCCAATGCCAAGGACTTTCCCGAAGGTACCGAAGTCCCGCGCGAGGCGATCACGATGGGCATCGGCACCATTCTCGAGGCCCAGAGGATCGTGCTGGTCGCGACCGGCGAGGCAAAAAGCGAGGCGCTGCACGCGGCCTTTCATCGCCCGCCCTCGCGCGGGTGCCCCGCCTCGGCCCTGCAGTTGCACCCCCGCGTCGAGCTCGTCTGCGACGTGGGTGCGGCACAAGGGCTTCGGCTCTAGGGGCGGTATCGCGACGGTTCAAGGCGACTGCGGGGGCTTACGGCGAATGGCACCGCCCGCAGATCGGCGCTCGAAGGCGAGCGCACCGCGCATTTTGCCATGTCCTGCCTGCACTCTTCCGTCTCTTACCGATAGCCCCATGGATCAGCCCTTCGTTTCGCAGCCGGAGCGAGTGGTGCCAGCTCGTGCCGCGAGCACGGCTTCAGGGGTGCGGAGAGCGGATCCCACTACGGAACGTCATTCACCCCGCGACTGATGATCCGTCGAAAAGGTCAAAGTGGTAAGACCTCTTTGGGAGTTGACTGTTTTCCAAGTTTCTCAAGAAAATAAACAATAACAATTATTTAAGCACAAGAATCGGCACGCTTTTCGGGCGGCAATACCCCGCCAAGCCAGCGCGCTCAAAAACTGGTTGGCAACCCGGTCGGCAAGAGGTTCACTTTGGTCAGCCAGGAGGAGGCGGCAGGGATGAGCGAGCTTGAGACAGCTCAATCGGAAAAGGGAACCGACCGGGTCATCGCGTATTTCAAGGACGCGCTGATGACCGGTGACCTGCGCGTCGGCGACCGGCTGAAGTCCGAGCGCGATCTCGCCCGGGAGCTGGAAGTCGGTCGCCCGCTGCTGCGCGAGGTGATCCGTTCGCTCGCCATGCTCGGCATGCTCGACGTACGACACGGCAGTGGCACCTACGTGCGGCAAGCCAATCTCGGGACGGTTTCGGATTTCTTCACGTTCTGCCTCGCTCAGCAACAGGACATGCTCGACGACGTGATGGAGGCGCGGATCGGCATCGAATGCCAGGCGATCCGGCTCGCCTGCACGCGGGCGAACGAGGTCGATCTCGCGCGGATCGGCCAGTGGTTCGGCTCGCTGATCGACACGCTGGACGATCCCGAGGCGGGCGGCCGCGCGGATTTCATGTTCCACCGTTCGATTGTGGCGGCGAGCCACAGCAGCTCGCTGATCACCCTTTACGGCGCCCTGTCCGAGTTGCTTCGACGCAGCCACGTGCAGCGGCGCAAGACGGTCTACCATGAGCGCTCCGTGGTCGGAGACCTTGTGGAAGCGCATCGGGAGGTCTTCCTCTCGATCGTCGCGAAGGACCCGGAGGCCGCGGACAAGCGGCTGCGGGAGCATTTCGCGATTGGCGACGAGTTGCGTCGCAGGAGCCTGATCGACAGCTACCGAAAAGGTCTCAAGAAAGCTTAGGACGACAAGCGAAGGGAGGAGAATATGTTCGCTTTTTCTGCTCGGCAGCTTCTGGCTGCCGCGACAATCGGCTTGTGCGCGCTGCCAGCTGCGGCCGCTGAACTGCGCTACGCCCACGTGGGCGCGGAGGGGGATTTCCAGACCCGTTTCGCCGCCGAAGCCGCCACCGCGATCGAGGAGGAGACCGGTGGCGAGGTGACGGTGCAGGTGTTCCCCGCCAGCCAGCTCGGCAATGTCGCCGAGATGGTTGACGGGGTGCGCATGGGCACCATCCAGATGGGCCACCACGACTTCGCCTCACTGGCCCGCATCGTGCCCGAGGTCGCCGTGTTCAACGCGCCCTTCGTCTACGAGAACGCCGAGCACGCCATGCGTGCCACCGACCCGGCCAAGTCGGAGGCACTGCAGGAGATCAACGCGCGGCTTGTCGAGGAGGGCGGCGTGCGCATCATCGGGCGCATCTACCGCGGCGCGCGCCACATCTCGTCCAACTTCGAGATCAAGTCGCCGGACGACATGGCGGGCAAGCCCTTCCGGGCGGTGCCGCTCGATCTGTGGGTGTCGATGGTCAAGGGCTTCGGCGCGACCCCGACGCCGGTCGAAGTGTCTGAACTGCCCACCGCGCTGATGACCGGCATGGTCGTCGGCCAGGAGAACCCGCTGACCATGATTGCGGCCAACAAGCTCTACGAAGTGCAGAGCCACGTCGCGATGACGGGGCATATGCAGTCTGTGCTCGCGGTCTTCGTCAACGAGAAAGCCTGGCAGGGGCTGTCCGAGGAGAACCGCGCCGCGATCACCAAGGTGCTCGACGGCAAGGCGATGGAGTCGCTGCAATGGGCGCAGGACTCCGAGCAGGCGCTGGTCGAGGAGCTGAAGGGAAGTGGCATGACCTTCACCACCGCGGAAACCGGACTCGATCTCGCCGCTTTCCGCGAGAAGGTTCTGGCGCAGATCAACCAGGATTTCCCGGACTTCGAGCCTTACATCCAGCAGATCATGTCGATGAAGTGAACCGCGGCGGCGTGGGCGTCCTGCGCGCCCATGCCGCGCTTTCCTGACCTCAATACCCGGAGTTCCCCGGTTCATGACACAGCTACTCCGCTTTCTCTGCGTGGCCATGCTCGCGGCGCTGATCGCGCTGCCCTTTCTGCAGGTGATCATGCGCGACATCTTCGGCTCCGCCATCGTGGGAGCCGAGGAGCTGACGCGCTTCCTGCTCATCTGTACCGTCTTCGTTGCCTACCCGCTGGTGGTCCGCTCCGAGGAGAACATCGTCATGGGCGAGCTGCGCGCGGCTCTGCCCGAGCCGGTACAGCGCTGGCTCGGGCTGGCGATCACGCTGCTGTCCTTCGCAGCCTGTGCGCTGATTGCGGTGGTGACCGCGCTCAACATCTCGGACAACCTCAAGAATGCCACGCCGACGCTCGGGATCCCGTTCTGGATCTTCCTCGGCGCCTGTTTCGTCGGCTTTGCCGGGGCGGCGATCTTTCACGCGCTGCAGCTGCGCACGCGCAAGACGGCGAAGTCGGTGAGCCTCTGACATGGGCCTGATCCTCATCGTCCTGTTTCTGGCGCTCTTCGTGCTCGGCTTCCCGGTCGTCTACTCGATCCTGCTGCCGGCGATCTTCTACGTCGTCATCGAGGGGCTGCCGCTCGGCCTGTTGACGCAGCGCGTGACTTACGCGCTCGACAGTTTTCCGCTGGTCGCTGTGCCGCTTTTCATCTTCGTCGGCAACCTGATGAACCTTGCCGGGGTGACCGACCGCATCTTTCGCTTCGCCGACACGCTGGTGGGCCGCATCCCGGGCGGGCTGGCGCAGGTCAACATCTTCTCGAGCCTGATCTTTTCGGGTATGTCGGGCGCCGCGCTCGCCGATGTCGGGGGGCTCGGCAAGATCGAGATCGAGGCGATGAAGCGCCGCGGTTTCGACGCTCCCTTCGCCGCGGCGGTTACCGCGAGTTCGGCCGTGGTCGGGCCGATCTTCCCGCCAAGCATCCCGCTCATCGTCTACGGCTCGGTCACCAGCGTGTCGATCATCCAACTGCTGATCGCCGGCATCGTGCCCGCGCTGATTTGCATCCTGCTGCTGATGGTCACCGCTGCCATCCTCGCCATCCGCAAGGACATGCCGCGCGCCGAGCGATGGGCGAGCCCGCGAGAAGTGGGCGAAAGCCTGCTGCCGGCGCTTCCGGCGCTGCTGGCCCCGGTGCTGATGATCTCGGGCATGCTGCTGGGGCTTTTCACCCCGACCGAGGCGGCCGCGGTAACGGCGGTCTACGTGATCCTCATCAGCTGGCTGGTCTACCGAGAACTGACGCTCGACCACCTGTGGTCCGCCATGCTGACCACGCTGCGCAACACCAGCGCGATCCTGATCATCGTCGCAGCGGCCTCGCTCTTCGGCTGGATCCTCGCGGTCGAGCAGATCCCTCAGGATTTCTCCAAGCTGATCCTGGCAATCTCGAGCGATCCCTTCGTGCTCTTGCTGATTGCCAACCTGATCTTCTTCATCGCCGGCATGTTCCTCGATTCCACCACCGCGACGCTGCTGGTGGTCCCGGTGATCGCGCCGCCGATGGTTATGGCGGGGATCGATCCGGTGCACCTTGGCATCGTGGTGATCTTCAACCTGATGTTGGGCCTGCTGACCCCGCCGATGGGTCTGTCGCTGTTCCTCGTGTCATCGATTGCCAAGATCACGCTACGCCAGTTGCTGAAGGCGCTGCTGCCCTTCTACGCGCCGTTGCTGCTGACGCTTGCGATCATCACTTTTGCCGACGGGCTCGTGCTGGCCCTGCCGAAACTGCTTCGCTAACCCCCACCTCGAAAGGTTCTTGCAATGCGTCTTGTCCTTGGCTCCGATCATGCGGGCTTCCCGCTCAAGGCAACCGTCCTCGATCACCTCCAGCGCCTCGGCCACGAGGTCAGGGACGTCGGCTCCTACGACGACAAGCCGGTCGATTTTCCGGAGATCGCTCAGGCGGTGACGCGGGCGGTCAACGACGGCTCGGCCGAGCGGGGGCTGCTGGTCTGCGGCACAGGTGTCGGTGCCTCGATTGCCGCCAACAAGGTCAAGGGCATCCGCGCCGCGGTCGGCCACGATGTCCATTCGGCGCATCAATGCGTCGAGCACGACGATGTGAACGTGCTCTGCATTGGTGCGCAGATCGTCGGACCTTGGCTGGCGCTCGACCTCATCGACGCATTCCTGGGGGCCGAATTCTCCACCGACGAGGACTTCCGCCGCCGGGTGGCGATGTTGCACGACATGGACAACGATCGCTAAGCGCGGGCGCGCGGTCTTGTGGACATCACGCCAGATGAGCGCGCTGACCCGCATGTGGTCTCGCCGCTTTCTTGAGGGTCGGCGTCAGCCCAGCTGACGCAACCCTCGAACGAAGACTGCCGGGGGCGAGGCCCCCGGCCCAGTCAGCTCGTTCCGCGAATGTGGGCTCTAGAGGTCGAGCTCGACCTTGCCACGCGGATTCGAGCAGCAGGCGAGGAAATAGCCCTCTTCGATTTCGTCTTCGGTGATGCCACCATTGTGGACCATATAGACGTCGCCCGAGATCTTCTTTGTCTTGCAGGTGCCGCAAACGCCGAAAGTGCAGCCTGTAGGGATGGCGATCCCGGCCTGGCGGGCAACGGCAAGGACCGTCTCCGTTTCCGCGCAGGATTGCTTCAGCCCGGAGCGACCGAAGGTGACCTCCGCCATGATATCCTCGTCCGGCATATCGTCATCGGGCACGGGTGCTTCGACGTGCTGCGGTCCGGGAATGGAGGGCGCGTGGAAGCTCTCTTGATGGTAGTGGTCCATATCGAAGCCGAGCCCCGCAAGTGCCTCGCGCACCGACTGCATGAAGCTCTCCGGGCCGCAGCAGAAGACTTCGCGCTCCAGGTAGTCGGGCGCCATCAGGCCGAGCATGAGCTGGTTGAGACGCCCCTGATACCCGGTCCAGGGCTGGTAGCGGTCCGGCGCGCTGACCACCCATTTCAGATCGAGTCCGGCGATGCGGGTCGCCATGTGCTCGAGGCGGCGCTTGAAGATGATCTCCGAAGGTCGCCGCGCGCAGTTCACGAAGACGATGTCGCAATGGCTGCCAAGGTCGTAGATCTCGGTCGTCATCGACATCATCGGCGTGATGCCCGTCCCGGCCGAAATGAAGAGGTACTTCTTGGCCGGGTGGCCGACCGCGGTGAAATGGCCGGAGGGACCATTTGCCTTGACCTTCATGCCGGGCCGAAGCGCGTCGATGATCCATCGCACCCCGATGGAATCCGGCTGCGCCTTGATCGTCAGCGTGAGCGACTTCGGGCGCGACGGCGAGGAGGAGATCGTGAATGTGCGGTAGAGCGGGCCGCCGGGCACCGGCAACTCCAGCGTCAGGAACTGGCCGGCGTCGAACTGGAAGGGCCGACCAGAGGGGGCCTGAAAGCAGACGGTGACGACATCCGCCGCTTCGGGCAGGATCGACACGCACTCAAGCGGTTCTTCGTCGGTCCAATGGGCAATGGGGGAGGGGCTTGCAGTTACCATATCACGTCACTCCGCGGCCTGGGCGATGGGGGCATAAGCGCTGCGCATCCAGTCAAGGTTCCAGCTAACGAATTGCAGCACGCCGTCTTCATGGGTGGCCGAATGAGGGCCTGGCTCGTAGGCGGGCGAATTGATGCCCTGCTGGTTGTCTTCGACGACGCGGCGGTCCTCGTCGTTGGAGTGCTCCCAGACCCGGGTCAGGGTGTCGAGGTCGTAGTCCACCCCCTCGACCGCGACCTTGTGGACGAGCCAGGTGGTCTGCACCTCGGTTTCCTGCGCGCCGACCGGGGTCACGCGGAAGGTGATCGAGTGATCGGTCAGCAAGTGGTTCCAGGTGGTCGACTGGAACAGCAGGAGCGCACCGGCATCGAGCACGGGAACATGGCCGAGAGGTTTTTGCACCGCGATCTTGCCGTTCACCGTGTAGCTCTGCGTGCCTTCGAGCAGCGGCATGTGGGCCGGAAAGGCACAGAGCCAGTCGCGGTAGAAGATCGCCTGCAGGTCCGCATCGAAGACCTCGGGGGCGCCGTAAAACGGCTGCCGGAGACCATGGCCGCGGCGCTGCTGATGGAGCAGATCGGAAAGCCGGGCGGTCGGGCTGGCCATCTTGGGTGTCCTCTCGCGGAAAGTGATCTTCGCGTCACAAAGCCATTACGTCGGCGAGCTGACAATTGGCAAAAAACTCAACTGAGATTAGCCTAGCTAAATTGAGCGTCGCGATGATCCAACAGCGACTCCTGCAAGACAAAAGCGACCTGACGATATGCAAAAGCCCTATGATCTACCGTCTTTAGGCGATTTGGCCTGTTTTGAATCGGCGGCCCGGAACCTGAGCTTCAAGCAGGCCTCTGCCGAGATGAACGTTACTCCCGCTGCGGTCAGCCACCGGATCAAGGCGCTCGAGCAGGACCTGGGACAGGCCCTGTTCACGCGCCAGTACCGCGGGGTGGAGCTGACCGAGGCGGGCGCCTTGCTGTTCGTGTCGCTGCAACGCGGGTTCGAGGGGATCTCCGACAGCGTCGCACGCATCCGCAACCGCCGGGATCGCACCGCGGTTTCGATCGCGGCGACAACCGCGATGAGTGGCCTGTGGCTGACGCCGCGGCTGGCGGCCTTCTGGAAAGCGCATCCGGGCGTCGCGATCTCGCAGGTCATCGCGGACAGCGGGCGGGTGAGTGGCGTGGACCTGAGCATTCACTACGGTGACCCGGCGCGCGAGGACGACGAGACCCGACTGCTGTTCCGGGACCGGATCCTCGCCCTCGGCAGCGCGCAATTCGCCGAGATGCACGAGATCGCGCAGGTCGCGGACCTGGCCGAGGTGCCGTTGATCCGCATTCATTCAGGGGCGAACGCATGGACCGGCTGGCACGAATGGTTCGCCTCGCTCGGTCTGCCCGCGCCGACTGGCCCTGAGTTCGCGCTGAACAACTACCTTATCGGGCTCAAGGCGGCCGAGGATGGCATTGGCGCGGTGCTGGGGTGGGAAGGACTGCTGCAGGGATATCTCGAAAGCCATCGCCTCGTGCAGCTGGTGCCCGAGGCGATGGACTCGCCCTATCCCTTCTACCTGCGCATCCATGCGGGAGCCTCGGCGAACGCACAGCTCTTTGCCGATTGGCTCGCGGAGCAGGAGGCCGGGGCGGCCTTCGCGTGAGGCTCAAGAGCAAACCCGAAAAGCCGAAGCGCCGGCGAGGGTGATCCGCCGGCGCTGTCATTTTCATGTGACCCAGCGGATCAGCTGCGCGGCTTGCTGTTCTCGGGATCGTAGAGCGGCGCGTAGCCGACGCCCGCGACCTCGACCTCGAAGGGCTCGTCGAAATAGGTCACCTGCAGCTTGCGCCCGACCTCGCAGTAGTCCCACGGCAGGTAGGCCAGCATGATATTCTTGCCGATGCTGGGGCCGAAGGCCTGCGAGGTGGTGTAGGAGCGGCGGCCAAGCTCGTCGATCAGCACCTCGCCGGTTTCGGGGTCCATCACGGGCATGGTGTTGACCGGGTAGCGGGCGACCCCCTTGCTGTCGACGTTGTCATTCATCACCAGCGTGCAGAGCATTGCGGGCTGGTGCTCGCGGGCGCGGAACTCGACGTGCTTCTCCTTGCCGCGGAAATCGGCCTCCTTGACCTTGGGACGCGAGAGGTCGGCCTCGTAGAGGTTGTACTGCGTGTGCAGGTCGGCGTTCTGCAGGCGCAGCGACTTTTCAAGGCGGCGCGAGTTGGCATAGGTCTCGACCCCCACCGCCATGACGCCGACCTCGCGCAGGGCGTCCCAGACGGCAAGACCGTCCTCATAGGGCATGTGCAGTTCCCAGCCCTGCTCACCCACATAGGAGATGCGGAAGGCCGTGACGGTCTTGCCGGCGATCTCGATCGGCTTGATGGCCGCGAAGGGGAAGTTCTCGACATCGAGGCCGGCCGGATCTGCGACCACCTTCTTAAGGTTCTCGCGCGCGTTCGGGCCCCAGATGCCGATGGTGGTGAACTTCTCGGTGACGTCGGTGATGGTGACGTCGAAGCCTTTGTCCATCGCCGTGCGCTTCATGTACTCGAGGTCACGCGGACCGGCGTCGGCCCCGTTCACCAGGCGGCAGCGGTCGCCCATGCGGAAGACGGTGAAGTCCGCCCGCACGTTGCCCTCGTCATCGAGCATGTGGGTGTAGATACCCTTGCCGACCATGTTGTCGCCACCGATCTTCGCGGCGCAGAGCCATTCCATCAGCGCCACGTGGTCCGGGCCAGAGATGTCGGTCATGTGGAAGTGCGACAGGTTGATGATGCCGCAATCGGCGCTCATCTCCAGCTGCTCGGCGTTGGACACGCGCCAGAAGTGGCGGTTGTCCCATTCGTTTTCGCGCACCGGCACCTGGTCGGCGTATTTCTCGAGCAGGTGCTCGTTGGCCGCGTAGCCATGCGCACGCTCCCAGCCGCCGAGTTCCATGAAGTAGCCCCCCAGCTCCACTTCGCGCTCGTAGAAGGGCGAGCGGCGGATGCCACGGGCGTTGCCGAAGGGCTCACGCGGGTGGACGGGCGGGTTGTAGATCTTGGCAGCGGTTTCCTCGCAGCGGCCCCAGATGAAGTCTTCTTTCAGCTGGAAGTCCTGAAAGCGCGAATAGTCGATCGCGTGATGGTCGATGTGGGTGCGCCCGTCGGTCATCCAATCGGCGATGAGCTTGCCCATGCCGGGGCCGTCCTTGACCCAGATCGCCACCGCGTACCACAGGCCGCGCAGCTTGCGGCTTTCGCCCATCGACGGCCCGCCGTCGGTGGTGGTCTGCAGCAGGCCGTTGAACGAGTGGCTCTCGTTGAAGCCGAGCTCGGCGAGGATCGGGGTGAGCTCCATGGCCTTTTCGAGCGGCTCGATCACGTCTTCCAGCACGAGGTCGCGCATCGACGGCCCGAGGCGCGCCTGGCCCTTCTCGAGGATGTCGCGCGGATGCACCATCCGCACGTCCTTTTCGTAGTAGTAGCCCCATTCCATCTGGCCACCCTCGGTGGTCGCGGGATCGCCGGTGTCGCGCATGTAGGCCGAGTTGCCCTGGTCGCGCAGCAGCGGACGACCGATCTCGAGGCCGGTGCCGGCAAACTCGTCATAGGGTCCGAAGAAGGTCAGCGGGTGGTCGACCGGCATCACCGGCAGGTCTTCGCCCGCCATGGCGGCGATTAGGCGCCCCCAGAGGCCGGCGCAGACCACCACGTGATCGGCCATGATGGTCCCGCGCGAGGTCTTCACGCCAGTGACGCGGCCATTCTCGGTGAGCAGCTCCAGCGCCGGGGTGTTGGCAAAGGCCTTGAGCTTGCCGGACTTCTCCGCCTGATCGACCAGCTTGCCGGCGACGGTCTGCGAGCGCGGAATGACGAGGCCCGCATCCGGGTCCCACATCGCGCCCTGGATCTGGTCCTCCTCGAGAAGCGGGAATTTCTCCTTGGCCTCGGCGGCCGAGATCATCCGCACGTTGGTGCCGAAGGCGCGGCCAGAGTCGCAGCGGCGCTTGAGCTCTTCCATGCGCTGGTCGTCACCGACGCGCGCCACCTCGAGACCACCGATGCGCGAGTAGTGGCCCATCTTCTCGTAGAAATCGACCGAGTACATGGTCGCCCAGGTGCTCAGCAGATCATGGCTCGTGCAGTAGCAGAAGTCCGAGGCGTGACCGGTCGAACCGATGTCGGTGGGGATGCCGGACTTGTCGATGCCGACGATATTGTCCCAGCCGCGCTCTACCAGGTGGTGGGCGACCGAGGCGCCGACGATGCCGCCGAGACCGACGATGACGACATTCGCGCGTTCAGGAAAGGAAGACATGGGTGCAGTCCGCTTGTTCGAGGAGAGTATCGAAGTGATAGGGCCTGGCACGACGCACTGATGGCGTCGAACCGGCATTCACCGCGCGAAAAACGACCGTCTTCCGCGCGGTGGTGGCGTCAGAGCTGGCGCTCAAGTTCCGGCAGGACATCGAAAAGATCGCCAACGAGCCCGTAGTCGGCAACCTGGAAGATCGGTGCGTCCTCGTCGGTGTTGATCGCGACGATAATCTTGCTGTCCTTCATGCCCGCAAGGTGCTGGATCGCTCCGGATATCCCGCAGGCGACGTAGAGATCGGGGGCAACCACCTTGCCGGTCTGGCCGACCTGGAAATCGTTCGGCGCATAGCCCGCATCGACCGCCGCGCGCGAGGCGCCGACAGCCGCGCCGAGTTTGTCGGCGAGCGGGTTGATCACCTCGCGGAACTTCTCTTCCGAGCCGAGCGCGCGGCCGCCCGAGACGATGATCTTGGCCGAGCTGAGCTCGGGGCGGTCACTGGCCGAGAGCATGTTTTCGAGGAAGCGCGACAGCTCGGCGCCCGCGTTTCCGGCCTCGATGGCCCGGACCGGGGCTGCGGCCGCGCCAGACGCGGCAGCCGCAAAGCCCGCGGTGCGGACGGTGAGCACCTTCTTGGCCTCGGTCGACTGCACCACCTCGATGGCGTTGCCGGCGTAGATCGGGCGCTTGAAGGTGTCGGCGGAAACAACCTCGGTGATCTCGGAGATCTGCATCACGTCGAGCAACGCGGCAACGCGTGGCAGCACGTTCTTGCCGGTGGTCGTGGCGGGGGCGAGGAGGGTGTCGTAGCCCTCCGAAAGCCCGACGATGAGCGCCGCGCTCGCCTCGGCCAGACGGTGCTCGAGCGCCTCGCTCTCGGCCTGCAGCACGCTGCGCACACCGCTGAGGTGCGCGGCGGCCTCGGCGGCGGGGGCGGCGCCCTTGCCGGCGATCAGGATGTCCACCTCGGTGCCGATCTGCAGCGCGGCGGTCAGCGCCTTGGCGGTCTGGTCCGAGAGCGTGCCGTTGTCGTGGTCTGCGAAAAGAAGAATTGACATGGTGTAGGGTCCCGCTCTCAGATGACGCCGGCTTCGGTCTTGAGCTTGTCGAGCAACTCGCCGACGCTGCCCACTTTCACGCCCGCCGCCCGCGCCGCGGGCTCCTCGACGCGCAGCACCTTGAGGCGCGGGGCGGTCGAGACGCCGAAGTCCTCGGCGCTCTTCTGGTCGAGCGGTTTCTTCTTGGCCTTCATGATGTTCGGCAGCGAGGCGTAGCGCGGCTCGTTGAGGCGCAGGTCGGCGGTGACGATGGCCGGAAGCGCGATCTCGATGGCCTGCAGGCCGCCGTCGACCTCGCGGGTGACCTTGGCACGGCCCTCGCCGATCTCCAGCGCCGAGGCAAAGGTGCCCTGGCTCCAGCCGAGCAGCGCCGCGAGCATCTGGCCGGTCTGGTTGCTGTCGTCATCGATGGCCTGCTTGCCCAGCACCACGAGGCCGGGATCTTCCTGAGCGACCACCGCTTTCAGCAGCTTTGCGACGCTGAGCGGCTCGACCGGACCTTCGGCGGTGATCAGGATCGCGCGGTCCGCGCCCATGGCGAGCGCCGTGCGCAGCACATCCTGCGCCTGCGCCGGGCCGATCGACACGACGATGACTTCGTCGGCCTTGCCCGCTTCCTTGAGACGGATGGCCTCTTCGACCGCGATCTCGTCGAACGGGTTCATCGACATTTTCACATTGGCCAGATCGACGCCCGTGCCGTCCGCCTTGACGCGGATCTTCACGTTGTAGTCGACGACCCGCTTCACCGGGACCAGCACTTTCATGGTGTTTCCTCTCTGCCGTGACCCGAGCGTCGCCGGGGGTTTTTGCCCGCGCCCGCGGGGGGTTCCTGCGATATGACCGAGAACAGGGGCGACGGCCGTCGGGACGTCGCAAATCTCCGCCAGTGTTCGTCCGATGGGTATCGAGGTCGCGTTTCGGCCTTGCAGAGGCGCGTTTGGCGAAGTCGATGCCGAATTCGTAGCGCAGAGTATTGCGACGAACCCCTGTCAAAAGACAGGATATATGCGTCACGCGGGGATGAGGGCTACGACAGGCGCCCAAGAGTTCCCGTGCAGCCGGAGCGCCAGCATGACCCCTCTCTCCGTTCCGCAGAAAGCCACCTCGCGCGCGGCCTCCTCCCGGGCCATCCGGCGCAGGCCCGAGGACGCGCGCCTGTCGGTGGGCTTCATCCTGGCAAAGCGCTTCACCCTCTGTGCCTTTGCCAATTTCGTCGACGTGCTGCGGCTCGCGGCGGACGAGGGCGATCGCAGCCGCCCGATTCTATGCACATGGACGGTGCTCTCGGACACGATGGACGCGGTCCCCTCGAGCAGCGGCATCACGGTGCAGCCCAAGGAGCGGCTCGGCGATCCGTCGCGCTTCGACTATATCGTCGTGGTCGGCGGGCTGATGGACGACATGCAGACTCTCGGCCCGGCCTACACGAAGTTCCTGCGGCAGGCGGCCGACGCGGGCGTGCCTCTGGTCGGGGTCTGCACCGGGGCCTTCCTTTTGCACGAAGCGGGGCTGATGCAGGGCTACCGCTGCTGCGTGAGCTGGTTCCATCACGCGGACTTCCTCGAGCAGTTCGAGGGGCTCAATCCGGTGGCGGACCAGATCTTCGTGGTCGATCGCGACCGGCTCACCTGCTCGGGCGGTGCCAGTTCAGCGCACCTTGGGGCCTATCTGGTGGAAAAGCACGTGGGCCGGGCGCAGGCCAGCAAGAGCCTGCACATCATGATCATCGACGACGCGCTGCAACCCGAGAAACCGCAGCCCGGGATCACCCTCGGGTTCAAGACCCGCGACCCGATCGTGCTGCGGGCGCTGCAGCTCATGCAGCAGACCATCGACACGCCGCTTTCGGTCGAGGAAATCGCGCGGCGGATCGGGCACAGCAAGCGACAGCTGGAACGGCACTTCCGCACCGCGCTCGACATCTCTCCGCAGGCGGCGTTCCTCAATATCCGCCTGTCGCTGGCGCATCACCTGCTGCTCACCGCAGAGAAATCCATCGCGCAGGTCGCGGTGGATTGCGGTTTTTGCGACTCCTCGCACCTGAGCCGGATGTTCCGGCGGCGCTTTGGCTGCACCCCGCAGGCGCTTCGGCAGGAGCAGGGCCTGGCGGCGTGATCCCGGCAGCCTGACAAGAAAACGCCGCGGAGGGGGCCTCCGCGGCGTTTCCGTCTGTGCAAGGCGCGTGTCTCAGCGCGGCTCGCTGGCGAGCCCCCGCCAGATTGCGACGCACATCACGAGCAGAACGATGGTGAAGGGCAGGCCGGTCGAGATCACCATGGATTGCAGCGATTTGAGCCCTCCCGCCGACAGCAGCAGGACCACCGCGACGACACCCTCGAACACGCACCAGAACACCCGCTGCGGCACAGGCGCATCGACCTTGCCGCCCGAGGTGATCGTGTCGATCACCAGCGAGCCAGAATCGGAGGAGGTCACGAAGAACACGATGACCAGCACAATGCCGACAAGCGAGGTGATCGCCGACAGGGGCATGTCATCGAGCATGGCGAAGAGCTGCAGCGGCAGATCGGCGTCCTGCACCGCGGTGTAGCTTTCTTGCACGACCTGGCTGATCGCCGCGCCGCCGAAAATGGACATCCAGATCACGCAGACCAGGCTCGGGATCAGCAGCACGCTGATCAGGAACTCGCGCACGGTGCGTCCGCGGCTGACACGGGCGATGAACATGCCCACGAAGGGCGACCAGCTGATCCACCACGCCCAGTAGAACGAGGTCCAGCCCTGCATGAAGTTGACGTCCTCGCGCCCGACGGGATTGGACAGCGCGGGCAGGTATTCGAGATAGGCCAGCAGGTAGTCGCCGGTGTTGGTGAGAAGCAGCAGCGTCGGCCCTGCGAAGAGCACGAAGAGCAGCAGCAGCAGCGCGAGCCCCATGTTGATCTCGGAGAGCAGCTTCACCCCGGCTTCGAGCCCGCGGATCACCGAGAAGAGCGCGATCGCCGTGATGCCGATGATCAGCACGATCTGTGTCGTCTCGCCCACCGGCACGCCGAAGAGCTTGTTGAACCCCGCGTTGGCCTGTGCCGCGCCGAGCCCGAGCGAGGTGGCAAGCCCGAAGAGCGTGGCGAAGACCGCAAGGATGTCGATGACGTGGCCCGGCCAGCCCCAGACTTTCTCGCCGAAGATCGGGTAGAAGGCGGATCGGATCGTCAGTGGAAGCCCCTTGTTGTAGCTGAACAGCGCCAGGCTGAGCCCGACCACCGCGTAGATCGCCCAAGGATGCAGCGCCCAGTGGAAGATCGAGGCGGCCATGCCAAGGCGCACCGCCTCTTCCTGGGTTGTCGCGGCGCCCAGAGGGGCCCAGTCGGTGCGCGCCCCGGCGTCGCCAAGGGCCGTGCCGCCAAGCGACGAGCCGAAGTGGCTGAGCGGCTCTGAGACGCCGTAGAACATCAGGCCGATGCCCATGCCGGCGGCGAAGAGCATCGAGAACCAGCTCAGGTAGCCGAAATCCGGACGCGCGTCGCGCCCGCCGAGCCGGACCTTGCCATAGGGGCTGATGACCAGCACCAGGCACAGCAGCACGAAGACATCGGCGGCCCCCAGGAACAGCCAGTCAAAGCCCGTGGTGACCTCGGTGAAGAGCGTGCTGAAGAGGGTGCCGGCAAGCTCTGGCAGGGCAAGCGTGAAGGCCACAAAGGCGATGACCGCAAACGCCGAGATCGCGAAGACCGGATTGTGCACGTCGAAATAGATCGGTCCGACAGACCCTTCGATATTGTCGCGGCCGATGGTGTACTCTGTCTGGATAAGGCTTTCGGCGGGCGGGGAGCCTAGGTCCGGCCCCTTGTCCTCGGTGTCGGTGGGATAGGTCAAATGAGGTTCTCCTCTGCTGGTTAAGGAGCCCTTCGCCAGTATGTGCCCGGTGACCTCTGCCCGTCTTACTGCGGGAAATCGTACTGAGCCGACGCGTCTTCTTGCGTGACAGGGACCTTTACAGCGGATCTGCACCCGGACAGGCGGCAGGCATCTCTGCGATCCGGAGGTTATTCAGCGAAGCGCGCGCGGAGGGCAGAACCGGAACGACAGAGCGCCGGGATCTTCGCGACGTCGGGGGCTGTTCCCGATCGATAGGCCATGGTTTGGCGCGGATGCAGGCGCAGAGATCACAGGCGCAGCGCGCGGCGCCTGTGGTCTTAAGTGACTGTGTATCAATGTAATTTATGGATACTATCGGTTGACCGCCTTGTCGGCCTCTCTGGGAAGTCAGCGCAACATCGCGCGCTCGCCTGTCGCCTCGCCCCAAGGAAAAGCCGGCCGTGCCGTCGCGTCCCGAGGCGCGGCGCAAAGATCCGATCACACTGTCGCAAAACCTCACGCCGCCTTCGGCAGTGCTCGCTAGGAAGGGGAAAAGCCACCACAGCCGGGGCCCGCCGATGACTCGTTTCAACGCCTTTTCCCTTCTCAAGAACGCCGTGACCGGCCACAAGGACTGGACGGAGCAATGGCCGGACAGCCAGCCGAAGGCCGCGTACGACGTGGTGATCGTCGGGGCGGGGGGGCACGGTCTGGGCGCGGCCTATTACCTTGCCACCCAGCACGGGATCACCAATATCGCGGTGATCGACAAGGGTTGGCTCGGCGGCGGCAACACCGGGCGCAACACCACGATCATCCGCTCGAACTACCTCTACGACGAGAGCGCGCGGCTGTTCGATCACTCGGTCGACCTGTGGCAAAATCTCAGCCAGGAGCTGAACTACAACGTCATGTACTCGAACCGCGGCGTGCTGATGCTGGCGCACACCGTGCACGACGTACAGAGCTTCAAGCGCCACGTCCACGCCAACCGCCTGAACGGCGTCGACAACCGCTGGCTGACGCCGGAGGAGTGCAAGGAGTACTGCCCGCCGATCAACATCTCGCGCGGCGCGCGCTACCCGGTGATGGGCGGCGCGCTGCA
>NZ_JAAGOZ010000026.1:0-70928 GCF_010499845.1 Salipiger sp. PrR007
GCGGATGCCTTCACCGACCAGAACACCTCGTCCAGCTTCTACCGCGCCGAGATCATGCTCGACGAGGGCCAGATCGAGAGGCTGCCCGAGGGCTCGACCCTGGTCCCCGGCATGCCGGTCGAGGCCTTCCTGCGCACCGCGGACCGCACGCCGCTCGCCTACCTGGTGAAACCCTTCACCGACTACTTCTCGAAGGCGTTCCGCGAGGGATGAAAATCGCTGCCAAGTTGATCGGGACCAAGCAAGCCTCGGCGCCGAGATCGCACCTGGCGAATGGCCTTATCCCCGAACTAACACCCGCAGGAATTTATGGTGTCAGGCCATATCGGAAACTATGCCGGCTTGACGGAGGTGACCGGATCCTGTCGCAATGACTCTCGAGCTCGCGCTATTCAGAGCGTCTCCAGAGCAGATAGAGCGCTAGGATCATCGCTCCAGGCACGCTAAAATAAACTAAAAAAACTAAAAGCAATGGTGCACCCGCCGACCACAGGATAGTACCAGCGACCACGCCTACGAGCCCGATCAGGGACGCTATCGAGAATCCCCGACCTGAAGAAAACGCTCTGGAATCTCTATCGTATTTTGTCATGATGGTTCACCTTTCTTAGGCGTTCTTACTACTGTATTGCGCTGACGTGCTGGACGAAACTCATTTCGTTTGTCACGCCTTGGCTCGGGTATAGTCCTTCAGCAGGGGCAGAGCACATGAACGCAGTCCATAGCCCTGTCCTCACTGGGACCGACAGGCTCCGCCTTTGAGCTCGGAGCTCGGCCTTTTGGATCCTCATGCGTATGCGCATCGGCGCAACTCATCAGGCCTCATCAAGGTGATGCTGCCATAGCTAACCTCGATCCAGCCTTTCAGCTCGAAAGATTTCAGAACCGTATTCGCTGTGTGCCTTGAGGTGTTCGTCATTTCGCTTAGCTCGGCCTGAGTAAGACGACATGTATCTCCTGCCCTGAGGCCGCTGGGCATGATCTCGAAAAGCCTCAAGAGGACTGCTGCGATCCGGCAGTCTGTTTTTCTGATCAGCAAGTCCGAGACGACCCGGGTCATGATCAACTGGTTGTACTCAGAAAGGGACATCAACTCCCGCTCGGCACCAGGAAAGCTATGAGCTATTTGGTTGAGAGCGGCGGGCGGCAGGTAGAGGATGACCGAAGCTTCCATCGCCTTGAAGCTGAGGTATCGTGGCTTTCCGGATGTTATGGGGCCTTGTCCGAACCACGCGCCCTTTCGGAAGATATGCCCCAGTACGATGCCTGCAGCCTCACTCGCCGCGTATGTGCCAAAGCTCCCTTCGATGACGCCGTAAATCCCACCGGCTTCGTCACCTACGTGGTGTGGATAGTCGCCGGACGAGTAGCGCCTTACGAGAACGTGGTTTCTGACCTCCTGCCTGAACTTCGAGCTTCGTTCTCCAAGCCATCCTAGGTTGGCCACCTCCCAATGCCGCTTGCTCATCGAGTGCTGACCCATCAAATCTCCAAACTTTTACGCAAGATTGTCGAAATTTGAACATTTTTGACCAAGGAAGACAATATGAGACGGGCCGGGAGGCGATCATTTGTCGCCAGTGTGAGTCGAGATTTTGTGTGCCCCAGAGGGGGCCAGGTTGGTAGCACGCCTGGTCCCATTTCGCTCACCCTCAGCACTTCCACGTCGACAGCGGCTGGAAGGATGATCGGCGGTTGGCCAAATGGGAGAAGTTAAAGACCATGCAGCGCGTGGAACTAATGGCAGCTCTACTCAACTTAGCAAACGCCGATGAGGGGTACACATTGCGTGCTGAAGATCAGGAAGTCCTCAGACTAAGTGCGATGGAGCTCGAAAACCTTGGCCATTCCATCGACTTCGCCCGCGCTGCAGCGAGAGCTATTCTGGGCGAGCACTGATAGGTTTCTGCAAGCTCTCCGCGATTTCTCATTAGGGAGGTGAGGGCGCAGGCGAGCGGGTAGCGCCACGCCGTATCTAGATTGTGGATCGTCGGAAGGACCCTCCCTGAGCTTAAAGTTCGTGCCCGTCCATGATGTCGGCACCCTGCTCGGCGGCATGCTCAGCCGCGAGCTCAGCCTGCCGCACCTGCGCCATGACCTGGTACGCCTCCACGGTCTCGCGCTCGCGGTCCCCCTGCCCCACCACGACATCGGCTTCGCTCTTCAGCTCGGCCGCGACAGCCGCCCGCACCGCGGGATCACGGATTTCGTCCTGCAGAGGGGTGCTGTCGCCCGCGAGCACCTTGGCCAGATCTTCATCGGAAAGCGTATCCGCCATCCTGTCGACAAGGTTCTCTATGGCAGGCACGTCGGCAAGCTGGTGGTGCTTGTCCACGGTCAGCAGCTGATCGAGCGCCAGCTGCTCGACAAGGTCCCGCGGCACCGCCACGCTGTCGATGATCCGATGTCCCTCTTCCAGCACTTTGGTCAGGCGCGCGGATTCACCTTCGTCCAGGCTTTCCGCCCTGCCCTGCCACAGTGCCGCCTGTGCCAGGGAGTGGTCTCCCTGCGCCGCGTATTCCGCCAACTCCTCGGGCGTCGTGCCAAGCTGCACCATAAGACCCGCATCCTGCGCAAAAGCGGCGACCAGCGCCTCGCGCATGTCGTCCAGCGTGCTGTCGATCTGCCCAACGCGTGGGTCCTCCGCCTCGAGCCCGTCCCGTACGTGCTGCAGCGACGCGGGGGTGAGATGCGCAAAGAAATCGTCGCGCGTCTCAGCCATCACCGCATGGTCCTGGAAGAAGGGATCGGTCTGGGTCGCCGCCATGAGCTCCGCGCTGGTGCGGGAGAACTCCGCCTCCATCCGCACCCGCTCTGGCCCGGCATCCATGGCCTGGATGCTCTCCCAGGTCTCCCGCGCCTCGGCCAGCAACTGCTCGCGTGCACGCGTCATGGCCGCGACAGGATCAAAGCTCCCGTCCTGCGTGGCAGCGTGGGTTTGCGGTGACATCAGGGTGTCTGCCTCGGGCATGAGAGAGCCTCCCTCTTCTAGGGTTTGCGCCGACGCGAAGAACGCCTGCGACAGCTTTTCCATGAACGCGTTGCCAGGACTGGAGAGCGAGGCGAGCAGACCAAGGCTGGAATACTGCCGCGCAAAGTCCTGCACCACCGCGCGCCGGTGCGCCCTCTCCGCGTCCGACATCGGCGGCGGTGGAACCAGGTCGCCCCGGCCCGTCTTGTCATGCGCCGCGCGATACTCGGTCTCGCGCGGCGGGTACTCGATGATCCCGCGCGACAGGCGGTTGGAGGCCACCATGTCGATGCCATGCGCTCGCGAGAGCTCGGCATGGCACTCGCGCATCACGTCGTAGTTCAGCTCCGACTTCATGCTGATCGACAGGAAGTTGCCCCAGTCGCAGCCGACCTTGTCGACGACAAAATGCGCATGGATGTGATCCGGGTCGCGGTGCACCGCGGCGACATAGCGCCACTGATCTCCATAGTCGCCGCTGGCAAAGATCGCCTGCCCCCACTCCCGGGCAACGGCCTCGGCCGCGTCGATGCCGGTCCCCTTGGGGAAGCTGAGAATGATGTGGTCGGTGTGCCCGCGGCGGGGCGCGCCGCGCCAGGACGAAGACCAGTCCTCGACAGCCCGAGACAACGTCGTCGGCCGCAGATCGCGGTCCACCCCGGCGAAGTTGGTCCAGGTGGCATGTGCCGCGTCTTCCCGGGTGATGTAATTCAGCTGACGGGTCAGCTCCTCCTTCGAGTGACACCCCCCGGCCCGGATCCGCTTCACCACAGACTGCGGCGATCGCTGCGCATTGCCGGCAAAGGCGCGGAAGGACCGGGCCTGGACGCTGCTTTGACCGGCACCCGGAATGCGCGTGCCGGTCCCGCCGCTCCGGCTGCGGCGCGCGAGATTCTCGAGCGGATAGCCGAGAACGGCCTCCTCAAGCGACAGCGTCCCTTCGCTCATTCAACCTCCGCCATGAGACGATGGGTCTGGGCGGTGTCCTTGTGGGTGAGACCGGGCCCGCGGGGCATATCGCAACCTCAAGCAGTAAACAAAATTCAAATACGCCCTATAGGCGTACAACATCATACCGTTCCAGCCAACCGACCATGAAGGCCGGTTTTCGCCCCTTCGGGGATTTCCGCTTGCGGAAACCGGACAGCCTTTATGGTCTCCGTATCGCGTCCGGTGACCCCTCGGGGTCACTCAAGCAGGGCGCGGTGATCCGCAGGTCAGGAGGGGGCAATCTCGCCCCTGCGAGAGCTGCCGCCGGGGCCGTCCGCGGATCACACCCGTCCCGATGTGTCTGGCGTGGGGCGCCTGCGCCCCACGCCAGGTGGAGAGGGCCAATGTGCATTTCTTGGCCCCAGTCCCATGTGCGCTCCGCGCGCAATCTCCGGGCCAAGAAATCTCTGCAGGTGCTGGGTCGCTGGAATGCATGAGAGCAGGAGAGCAGGAATGAATGACTGCACGATTACTGGACTGCTGGATCGGCGGAATGCTGCAGATATTGAAATATTGAGTTTTTAACTCATTGAGATGATGAAAGCTTGATGGCCGGAGCCGTGGTGATGTTGATAGCTGGAGGCTTGGGGTGCCGGAGGTCTGGCGTCCCGGATATGTGGACCGCAGGACTAGGAGGACCGGGCTTGAAGACCATCTCGACCATGATGATGAAGGGCGGCAGCGGGAAGACGACGCTGACCCGCATCCTCGCTTTGGCCGCCCTCGCCCGCGGCAAGAAGGTCCACATCTTCGACGTCGATACCGACCCCCAGGCGCTTGGCTGGGAGGCCAGCTTCAGTGGAGCTTTATGGGGAAGTGGTCTGGCGGCATGACCGGCGGACCCGGTGCAACGAGATTTGCAGTGATAGGTTGAGATGTCGAACCTCAGCGCCTGGCAAGACCGGTAGCCAGGGATCGATCTTCACACGCACGTCGCCCCCTAGCCCGGGTCGAGCACCGCTTGTTTGCCGGTATTTGCCACGACCACGATCCGCGCGGACGCACATTCCTAGGGCAAAGTGACCACGAACAAACCATTGTGCCGCGAGCCGCTAGGTTCCAGACTCGTTCTCTCTCTCAAAGCCAGAACAATACGGTTGCGGCGAGCATGATCGCAGAGAAGAGCCGGCGCTCTACATGCGCACGGAAAGCGGCGACGTGAACAGCTACGTGCACATTTGGGTCTACGAGAACGCGGATGACCGGGCGCAGAAGCGCGCGGCGCTGGCCGCGGATCCCGACTGGCAGGACTACCTGAAGAAGAGCGCCGAGGCCGGTTACCTTGTCTCGCAGGTCAACAGCCTGAAGACGGGCGTGCCCTTCTTCCGGCCCTGACAATCTGACCGCACCGCCGTGGCGCGCGGCCTCGGCGGAAAGGCGCTCTTTCCCGCCGTCCGCCCCGGGGGGCGCCGGAACATTGCCCCCTGCCTGCCCGTTTTACTGTCACATCAGGAGGAGATGTCACGATGCATGAGAGCTCGACAATGATTTCGTCCGACAAGGTCAACGGCACCGCGGTCTATTCCCGCACCGGCGAGCACATCGGCACGATCGACCACCTCACCATCGACAAGGCGACCGGCAAGGTGGCCTATGCGGTGATGGGCTTCGGCGGCTTTCTGGGGATGGGGGAAGACCACCACCCGATCCCCTGGGCCAAGCTGAGCTACGACACCAGCCGTGGCGGCTACGTGACCGACATCACGTCCGAGCAGCTGGAGGGCGCGCCGGAGCGCGGGGACGACTGGCACCGCGACCGCGACTGGGAGGCCCGCACGCACGACTATTACGGCGTGCCCAACTACTGGGTCTGATACCGGGTCCGAACGGGCCCACTCCCGCAAGCAGAACCTGCAGGGCCCGGCCGGAAGGCCGGGCCCTTGCGTTCGGGAAGCTGCCCGCCTGGGGAACGGTCTTCCCCCCGAGAGGCCCCGACGGGCAAGGCGTCAGCCCTTGCCCTCGCCCTCGTCGAGCCGGTCCACCGCCCAGCCCACGCTGAAGCCGTGCAGCACCGTCGACAGGACGATCACCAGCGCCACCAGCGACCAGATCTCGGCCTCGTCGGCGAACTCCACATGGCTCGCCGCGTAGGCGAGGTAATAGATCGAGCCGATCCCGCGCACGCCGTAGACCGCCATCACCGCCCGGTCGCGCCGGCCAAGGTCGGTGCCCAGCAGCGCCAGCCAGCCCGCCAGAGGTCGGATGATCAGCAGCAGCAGCAGTGCCACGACGAGATGCGTCCAGGTCAGGTCCACAAAGAGCCGCGGCAGGGCGCTGCCCAGGGCCACCAGCAGCAAGGCGGTCAGCGCATGTTCGATGCTCTCGGAAAAATCGTGCAGCCGGCGGTGGAAGGCATGGTCCTTCTCCACCCGGCGCAGCGTCAGCCCCATGACCGCGACCGCGATGAAGCCGTAGCCCTCGACGAGTTCGGTCGAGCCGTAGCAGAGCACGATGCCCGCCAGCGCCAGCACGCCGGCGGCGGTGTCGGCCAGCACCGCGCCGCGCGGCACGCTGAAGAGGATGACCCCCAAGAGCCGCGCGCCGAGCCAGCCGGACACGGCCCCCACCACGGTTCGGTAGAGCACGTCCTGCAGCAGCCACTCCGCCCCCCATGTCGCCGGCGACAGCCCCTCGGCCGCGATGAGCAGGCCAAGATAGACGAAGGGAAAGGCCAGCCCGTCGTTCAGCCCGGCCTCGGTGGTCAGGGCAAAGCGCACGGGATGCTCGCGGCCCTGATGCGGCGGGCCGACCTGCACGTCCGAGGCCAGCACCGGGTCGGTCGGCGCCAGCACCGCGCCCAGCAGGATCGCCCCCGCAAGCGTCAGCCCGACCAGCCCGGTGCCGAGCCAGGCCACCGCGATGATGGTCAGCGGCATCGCGATCCCCAGCAGCCGCCAGGTCGGGCGCCAGCGCCGCAAGGGTCCGAGCTCGTCGATGCGCATGCCCGCGCCGAAGAGCGCGACGATCACCGCCATCTCGCTCATCAACTCCCAGGGCAGCGGGGTCTGCCGCGGATCGGGCATCGGCGCCGCGCCGGGAAACAGCAGCGCGGCCCCGGCCCCGAACAGGATCATCAGCGCCGCCGCCGCGGGCTCGCGCCGCGAGACGAGGCGGGGCAGCCATTGCGCGAGGATGACGACAAGGCCGCCGATGGCCAGGGTGAGGTGGTAGGGGGCAAGCTCGAAAAAGGGCTCGGAAGGCATCAAGGAAGTCCTGAGTGGGGGCAGTGCAGTACCCCCAACGTCTCAAGAGCCCATTCGTGTCCCGCCAGGCTCTCGTCTTCGCGGCCAACCGCCGCGCCGGCGGTCCGGCGCGCCCTGCCCGGCCCTGTCCCGCAGCTCAACCGCCCTGCCGGAGCAGCCTTTGCGTGATGGTGAAGAAATTGGTCACATGCGCCAGCCGGTTGTCCCGCCGCGCGCAGATCGTCAGCCGGGTGCCGGGGTTGTGCCCGTCGAAGCGGCGGAAGACGACGCCGGGGCGGCTGACGCGGCTGACGCTCTCGGGCACCATGCACAGGCCGACCCCAACCGAGACCAGCGAGATGGCGGTCTGGTAGTCCTGCGCGAAGACCTGGTCGCGGGGGATGAAGCCGTTCATCTCGCAGCAGCGCAGCACGTCATCGGCAAAGCTCGGCCGCGGCCGGTGCGGGTAGAGCACGAAGGTCTCGGCCTCGACCTCGGGCAGCGGGATCGCCGCGCCGCGCGTGGCCAGCGGCGCGCTTTCCGGCACCGCCAGGACCAGCGCCTCCTCGACCAGACGGAGCGTGCGCAGCTCCTCGCCCTTCAGCGCCGGGCGCGCCACGGCGATATCGAGATCCTGCTGGGCCAGCGCGCGCTCGAGCTCGGCGTTGTTCATCGCCGAGAGCATCAGGTCGACCCCGGGATATTGCGCGCGGTACGTCTTGATCACCTCGGGCAGCGGCCCGTGGGTGGCCGAGCCGACAAACCCCACCCGCAGCCGCCCCGCGCCGCCCTCGCCGATGAGCCGGGTCTCGCGAAAGGCGCTGTCGAGCCGCTCGACCAGGTCGCGCGCCCGCTCGAGAAACAGCTCGCCCGCCGGGGTGAGGCGGATCTGGCTGCGCGAGCGGTCAAAGAGCTTGGCGCCCAGCTCGGCCTCGAGCGCGGCGATCTGGCGGCTGAGCGGCGGCTGCGCCATGTCGAGCCGGGCGGCGGCGCGGCCGAAGTGCAATTCCTCGGCCACCGCGAGGAAATATCTCAGCCGTTTCAGCTCCATCGCCTCTCCTGCCGCGCCCTGCCCGCGCTCGCCCTGCCCCCGCTAGCCCATGCGCGCCAGCGCCGCGATGAAATGCGGCCGGAACGCCGCGGGGTTCTCGCTCATCGGAAAATGGCCGATGCCGGGCATGAGGGCAAGCGTGGCCCCGGGGATGGCCCGGGCGGTGCGCTCGGCATCCTCGGGGGTGCAGGTCATGTCGTACTCACCGACCATGATGTGCAGCGGCCGTGCCGAGGTGTCGATCTCGCCGAGCCGTCCGACAAGGCTGTCGTCGCGGGTGTAGAAGCTCAGATCGCCGCGGAACACGCCGGGGCCCGATTGCATGAACATCCACTGGGTGTTCCAGCGCTCGGCCTCCGGGCCCTGCGGCGCGATATTGGCCGAGACCAGCGCCGCGCCCATTTCGCCGCCATGGGCGTCGGGGCGGTGGAACCAGTCGATGTCGTACCAGGCGGGCTGGAAATCCGAGGCCTCGATGGCGATGAAGCCGCGGAACGGCTCGGGATGGCGCAGCGCCAGCTGCAGCGCGATGCGCCCGCCCATGGAGCAGCCGGCATAGACCGGGCTTTCCAGCTCGAGCGCGGCGACCATGGCCAGCACCACCTCGATGTAGGCTTCGGTGGTCAGCAGGTATTCCTCGGTCTGCCAGCCCTCGGGCGGCAACGACTTGCCGTGCCATGGCATGTCGACGGCGATGACCCGGTGCTGCGCCGTGATCTCGGCATCGTTCAGGATGTGCCGCCACTGCCGCGTGTCGGCGCCGGCGGTGTGGAAGCAGATCACCGGGCGGCCCTGCCCGGCTTCCTCGAAATAGACCCGGTGGGGGCGCCCCCCGACGTGAATCGTCACATAGCGTCCGATGATGGACTCGATGCGGCTCATGCGCAGACCTCCCGGCCGAGGGCCATGAATTCCTTGAAGAAGCGCAGGTTCTTGACCAGCGCGAGGATATCGCCCTCGATGCTGCCACGGCCGGTCTTCACGAAGCCGAAGATGTCGTGAAGGCCCGCCTCGGGCACCGGCTCCCAGAATTTCAGCAGCGCCTCGCGGTCGACGCGCAGGGCAAAGCGCCAGGGGATCTTGCGCGAGGGGCCGGGGCGGATCTCCTCGATCCGGCCGCGGTGGAACATCAGGTAGTATTCCGCGCCGTCCACCTCGAGCAGCACGGTCTCCGAGAACAGCGCCCCGAGGCGCTGCAGATGCGCCCGCCCGGCAAGCGCCTCGGCCATGGCGGCCAGGCGGGGATGAAGATCGGTCTCACCCATCGGCTCACTCCTTCCTTGCGTATTTGTCGATGACGTCGGGGTTCGGCGTGACGCCAAGCCCCGGCCCCTGCGGCAGATGCACCTGGAAATCCGCGTAGCGCAGCCCCTCGGTCACCAGGTCCTCGACCAGGATCTTCGGGCCGAACTGCTCGGTGCCCCAGTCCAGGCGTGGCAGGGTGGCAAAGGCCTGCAGGTGCCCGGCGGCGCCGATCGAGCTTTCCAGCAGGCAGCCGCCGTAGAGCTGCACGCCGTGCGCGGCGGCGATGCCCGCCACCCGCTTGAGGTTGTGCGCGCTGCCGTGCTTGCAGAGCTTGAGCGAGAGCACCGAGCCGGTCGCCGCGGCGCTCTCGCGCGCCGCTTCGGCCAGGGTCGAGACGCTCTCGTCCATCATCACCGGCACCTCGGAACGGGCGGCGATGCGCGCCGAGGCGGCGGTCTGCCCGGCGGCGATCGGCTGCTCGATCAGGCTGACCCCGAGATCGCGCAGCGCCGGGAGGTGGCGGATGCACTCGGCCTCGCTCCAGGCCTGGTTGACGTCGGCGACCAGCGGCGTGCCCGCGGGCAGGGCTTTGTGCAGCGCGGCAAGGCGGGCCAGGTCGGTGGCCGGATCGGCAAAGCCGAGCTTGATCTTGAAGCGCCGGAACCAGCCGCGCCGGATCATCTCCAGCGCCTCCTCGACCTCCTGCGCCGCATCGCCGGAGGCCAGCGCCCAGATCGCCTCGAAGGAGGTGCGCACCGCGCCGCCGAGCAGCACATGCGCCGGCACGTCCAGAGTCTTGCCCAAAGCGTCGAGCAGCGCCATGTCGATGGCCGATTTCGCGGTGTAGTTGCGCTTGGCGGCAAGCTCCATCCGCAGGCTCGCCGCCTCGGCAAGGCAGGCGGGCTGGCCGATCAGCGCGGGGGCGAGATAGGCGTCGATATTGGCCTTCATCGCCTCGACGCTCTCCTCGGCCCACCGCGGCCCGCCGAGGGTCGAGCCCTCGCCGAAGCCGGTGACGCCGTTGTCCAGCTCGACCGAGACGAAGATGTAGCCCTGGTGGCGCACCGAGGTGTTGGAGAGCTTGTGCTGCCGGGTGGTCGGCGCCTCGATGATGCGGGCGGTGATCCGCCGGATCGCCGTGGCCCGGCAGAGATCGCGGCCTGCCGCGGTCTGCTGGGGCGAAGCGGACGAGTCTGTCATGGGAACCTCAGTGTTGGGAGCGTCTGCGGCCGCGGGCCGCTGGGAGGAGGGCGGAGAGGAAGGCCCTGGCCCCGCCCGTCGCAGCGGCGATGGGGCCAGGACCGGGGCCGGGACCGGGGCGGCTCAGCGGGCCAGCACGAGCGGCACGAGGGTTTCGATGACCCCGAAGATGACCAGCAGCGAGATCACGTTGAGCCAGACCCCGGCCCGCACCATCTGCTTGATCGAGACCTCGCCCGAGCCGAAGGCCACGGCGTTCGACGGTGTCGCGACCGGCAGCATGTAGGCCGAGCAGACCGCCAGCGTCATGACCGCGGTCATGATCAGCGGATCGATCCCGACGCCGGTCGCCACCGAGCCCATGATCGGGAAGAAGGCGGCCGCCGTCGCGGTGTTGCTGGTCAGCTCGGTCAGGCCGAGCCCGACCACGGCGGCCACCATCAGCACCACCAGCGGCGGCATGTCCCCGAAGGCGGCGACCTGGTTGCCGACCCAGACCGACAGGCCCGTGGCGGTGAAGGCCGCCGAGAGGCTCAGCCCGCCGCCGAAGAGCAGCAGCAACCCCCAGGGAATGTCGCGCGAGGCGTCCCAGGTCAGCAGCGCGACGGGCCGGCCCGAGGCCTCGCGCTCGCCCGAGGAGACGAGGAAGCAGGCCAGCGCCGCCGCGATCGCCACCTGGCTCGAGGAGATCCCCGACAGGAAGGGCAGCGCGGCATCGACGGCGGCGATCTTGGTCAGCAGCGGCACCGCGACCCAGAAGAAGATGGCCCCGAGGAAGATCAGCGCGACGCGCGATTCCGCCTTGCTCATCGGGCCGAGCGCCTCGACCTCGCTGCGGATCAGCGCCGCCCCGCCGGGCAGCTCGCGCAACTCCGAGCGGTAGATCACCTTGGTCAGCAGCACCCAGCCGATACCCAGCATGATCGCGGCGAAGGGCACGCCGATCAGCATCCATTGCGCGAAGCCCATGTCATAGCCCTGCTGCTCGAGCAGATAGGCCTTCATCAGCGCGGTCGGCGGCTGGCCGATCAGCGTGGCGATCGAGCCCATGGTGACGCCATAGGCGATGCCCAGCATCACCGCGGCCGAGAAATTCCTGTCGCGGGTCTCAAGCCCCTGCTCCTTGGCGAGATCGCGCACGAGATGCAGGATCGAGACCCCGATCGGCACCATGATCACCGCGGTCGCGGTGTTGGAAATCCACGCCGAGATGAAGGCCGAGGCGATCATCATGCCGAGCACGATCTGGTCGGGACGGGTGCCGACCGCCTGGATGGTGCGCAGGGCGATGCGGCGGTGCAGGTTGCTGCGCTCGGTCGCGAGCCCCAGCACCACGCCGCCGAGCACGAGGAAGACCACCGAGTTCGCATAGGGGGCGGCCATGGCCGCGAAGCTGCCGACGCCGAACAGCGGGAAGAGCACCAGCGGCAGCAGCGAGGTCACCGGGATCGGCACCGCCTCGGTCATCCACCAGATCGCCATCCACAGCGCCGAGCCCGCCGCCAGCCGTCCCGGCATCGACAGGCTCTCGGGCAGGACCAGCGCGAGCAGCAGCCCGGCGATCGGCCCGAGGGCCATCATCTTGAAGTTGATCGTCTCGCGCGCCCTGGCAGGTGCGTCGGTATTGGGTGCAGTCATGGGGCGTCCTTCCTCCCTGGTCGCGGCGTGGCAGGGGAAAGAACAGGATGCCCTGGCGCCGACGGTCCTCAGGGGGGCGTAGTCGCCCGAAGAGCCCCTCTGCTGCAATGCTCGGGGCGGTATCCGATGATACCTGAAATGGCATAGGGCGGATGGATTTGATACCTTTTATCTAGGAGTCGCGGCATCGCGGGCAGTGCGCGCTCAGGGATAGCGTTGGAACCGGTGCGGCCCGGCATCAGACCCCGCGACACGCAGCCCGCCCGGGCCGCCGATACGCGAAATGCGAAAATCCTTCCGCTACTTCTCAAAGGGGGATTTCACCATGGTGCATTCCAGGTAGGGCGAACGGCTGTCACGGGGCGTAACATGCCTCGAAATCCTTCCCCAAATGATCATCCAACACCCTAGCCGCTATACACCCGCACCCTGAGTTGCCGTTTCCATGCAAGCATCGACATCGACCATGCCTCCGCCGAATTCTGGGGTATGGAGACCCGCCGCAAGCGGTAACCATGTGCGGAAGAGGGCAACATGGCAGCGCGCCCAGGCCGCGATCAAGACCACACTCAGCCCTCAACGACATCTCTCCGATCTCGGCGGTGAACACCCAGGCGGCCACCGCGTAGGCGGCGCTCATCGGGCGCTTACTCGGCAGTTGCGAAAATGGCCACTTGGAGAGACTGTCAAGGCCATGTTAGTCAATGGGAGCGAAGTATGATCAGAACAGCCATTCTTGCAGTAATTTTTTTTACTAATTTTCCCGTATATTCATATGCGGGGGGGTCTTTATTTTTATCTAAGGCTTGCCTTCCTCCTATTCATGGTAGCAACGGAGGATCCGGATCTTGTAGTCCAGGCTTTTATTCTTCCGAGCCGCCATCTCAAAAAATAGAGACTGGGGAATGCACGTTTTTCTTTGATGAGCGAGCTGCGGTAGTGGATGATTTCTCGGTCATCGAATGCTTGATACACAATATCTCGAAACAACGAGTTTTATTCTTCAAGTATGGTATTCGATATATGGTAAAAGATAGTTCGGTTCCATTGGTCGAGGATGGATTTGAAGCTACTCATCGTTTCAACTCTGGTCATTTAGTTCCCGCCCTAGTTCCAGGAGAGACTAGACCTGTCAAACTCATCGCTCCTAGTTTTCCTGATAGCATGAAGCCCTCGGAGTTAAGAATCTCCATTGAGGTGATCGAAGTGAGTAGGGTCAGGATTCATAACCAGTAAATGACGAGAGCCGCGAGGGCGATGGCTGAGAGGAACGCCTTGGGGCATCGGTCATAGCGGGTCGCGACGCGCCTCCAGTCCTTGAGCCTGCCGAACATGATCTCGATGCGGTTGCGCTGCTTGTATCTCCGCTTGTCATATTTGTCCGGCGTCTTGCGTTTCTTCCGGCCTGGGATGCAGGCGCGTATCCCCTTGTCCTGCAACGCTTCTCTGAACCAGTCAGCGTCATAGCCACGATCCCCGAGTAGCCATTTGACGTTTGGTAGGCGACTGAGCAGCGCCCGTGCGCCGATATAATCGCTGACCCGTCCAGCGGTGACGAACAGGTCGATCGGTCCTCTCTGACTGTCGCAGATGGCGTGCAGCTTGGTGTTCATACCGCCTTTGGTTCGACCAATCAGGCGACCACGCCCCCCTTTTTGGCGGCCATGCTGGTCGCCGTTCGGTGGGCCTTGAGGTATGTCGCGTCGATCATCACGGTCGTCTTCTCACCGCGTTCCGCCGCCAGTCCGGCCATCATCCGCGCGAAGATGCCCTTTTCGCTCCACCGCTTCCAGCGGCTGTAAAGTGTTTTGTGAGTACCATATGCAGCAGGAGCGTCACGCCAACGCAAGCCATTGCGATTGATGAAGATAATCCCGCTCAGCACCCGCTTGTCATCAACCCGGGGCTTCCCGTGTGACTTGGGAAAGAAGGGAGCCAGACGTGCCATCTGCGCGTCGGTCAGCCAGAAGAGATCGCTCATGTAATCGCTCCGTTTTCGGAGGCGTGAATCACGCAGCGCAACTGAGATCAATGCATCCTGACCCTAGCGCCTTTGAGACTAAGCACGAGCCGAAATGCGCGACCGTCTACCCTTGCTCCGACGTGTTTCGCTGGGCGCACCCTTAAATTGGCCCTACCAAAGGTCCGGCTGTGGCTAATAATGACGTGCGTGGCGCGAGATCCTCTTCGCACGAAAAAGGCCAACCTTTTGAACGGGAAAGAACTCCACCACAAAGGACACCACAACGGTGCGGCAACGGTGCCCTAGGCGCGTCGCAAATCAATCGGCGCAGCGTCTTTGTTGCGACTTCCAGAACGAAGCTTCGGCAAGTTGCCCTTCCGGAGAAACTCCTGCGATCACGTTGAGGATGCAGGCTGCTTCCATCGCTGCCGCGTATTGGTTCCTGCTCCGAGACAGCGCAGCGGCATTCTCTTCCGCCGACGCCCAGGTATATCCCGCACGCACCTGTTTTGAATTCATTTCACTATCCGGAATAAGCACTACCAAGCCTTCTTCAAATCTTCAAAAATCTGGTCGGTCAGCTCATCAGCTCTATTTCCAACTAGAAGCTTAGAAGGGATATTTCTCAGAGATGGCGTGACCGTCACAGGTCGCTTGGATTCAGAAAGAAATTTGGCAATCAATTGAGCGTGCTCTGCATTTCTCGCAACAATCGTCTCGTTAAGAATTTTCCACTGCCAAAAGGCTTCTTCCGGCCAGGAAATTTCAGCTGGATATTTCTCGTCGCAGTCGCAGCACTCGATCATTCCGAACCGGTTGAACTCATAGCCGCGCAAGGGCCCTTGGTGAAATTTGCTCACCTTCTTCTGATCGAGCTGCGGCGGCTCCCACGGAAAGTGCTCTGGATAAAGCTCCTCCACCACGACCTTGCCCCAAAGATGGGCGCCCTGGGGAGAGCACTCGAACCTCCTGGCGTTTGAGAATTTGAATGGTTCGTGAAACAGCGCACGGCAACCACATTGCTGGCAGCGCACTTCCAAGGGACTCGTTCTCATAATCTTACCGTCACGATATCGCGCCCAACTTTCGGCCACTTGGGTGGGGAGGTCAGTTGTTCCCATTTTTATTAGGGCAGTAAAAGGTATCGGCAACCCAATGACTTACATCGCGAACATGATCTAAAATGACGCATTTCAGACTGCATTAAGGCAAAATAATGCCCCTAAGAGATCTTCATTTTGTCAAAGTACCGCCGCACTGCGGACATTTATCAAGCCGAACCTGACCGGCCCTCATGTTAACCATACGTTAACAAAGGAACTTCCTCGAAAGCCTAGCCTCTACGGCATCTCTGGGCCGTAAGGATGCTTGGAACCGGTACCCGATAGCGTTCGGCAGTCCTGCCCAAATTTCGACAGCTATCAGGTTTCAGTGAGCAACATCACATTTAAGTGATCACTAGTTTTCCAGAGCTTTTCTACATTTCTGACGTTCGAGACCCGAAATGAAATTCTAATTTATGAATGTGACGGAGACTTATTAAACGCAACCCATTGAATATAAATTTCCCGCCCCTTCCCCAACTGGAAGAAAATCTCTTGTCTAACAAGTTTAATCTCGATGCGATAAAAAAATTTCTTGATGTAATCACAGTGAGAAAAATTTATATCATTTATAATTACTCTCACTCACCGCCGTATAAATGAATCTGCACTCACTGCAGCCACAGGCTGTGGTTTGGTCAGCGCGACTGTGGTGCCTGCTATCAGGCGACACCTTGGATCAATCGCTACGGCCTCTGGCTCTGCGCGCTGGCCGCACTCGTCGTCACCGCGTTGATTGTCGCAGGCGCGCTGCACTAGCGGGCATCCCCACCGCCCGATGAAATGCTTCGAGTGATCCCGATTGTGCTGACTGTTGAGCGGACCGCCGTGGCGCGGCCTCCTTGCCGAAATCTGGACCATCTGCGCAGCGTTTGCTGGTCAAAACCGTTCTCAGCGCGGCGGTAGCTGTGGTATGTTTGCGGGACAATTTTCAAGCAACGCGCGTTCTGCCGGACCCTTTTTGACACGACACTCTGATAAGTCGTTTCGTGGTGAAGGAATTTGCAATGGTGGTTTCCAGGTCTCCCAGCAGCGTCCGGCCATTTTGCCACGCCCCGGCAGGCTCCCTTACAGGCGCCCCGTCCACCCCTCTCTTATCCTTGTTACAGGCACCGCCGGCCCCGGCCCGGGGCGGGCGCCTCGCAGCCGCGCAGGAGGAGGACCGCAGAGCTGACAGCCTGATGCCCCGCCGGAATTTTCCGGGCGGCTCACCGCCATGGGTCCGTATCCCACAATGATTTCACATATTTAATAAAGGTACACACGAATGCTTTTGACTTATTTCGGTAATGATCGCGATATCTTCGACGATGCATTCTACAACAGCGCCGAGGGCGGCTTCGACATCGCGCTGCTGAGCGCGAGCAGCACCCAGCTCACCGTCCGCAACGAGGAGACCGGCTATACCACCAGGCTCACCGGCACCGGGCTGGCAGCCAGTGACGATCCCGCGGATCTCGCCGGCACGCTGACCGGGCTCGAGATCAGCAGCCCGGCCGGGGTGATCGCCAGCTTCACCGGGCTGAACTGGGATCTGCCCGCCCTCTACACCGCGCTCGAGCAGCTCTTCGACAGCGACGACGACGCGGCGCTCATGGCCCTGCTGAGCAGCGCGCCGCTGACCGTGGACGCCTCGAGCTCGAGCTCCAACAGCACCTTCCTGCTCGATCAGGTCACCACCCCGGTCACCTATCTCGGCAGCACGCTGCTCGACGAGATCACCACCGGCAGCGGCGACGACCGGCTCTTCGGCGACGGTTTCGCCGGCAGCTATGCCGAGGAGGCCTCTGGGCAGGTCTACCGGCTCTACCAGGCGACGCTCGACCGCGCGCCGGACCTTACCGGGCATCACAACTGGACCGAACGTCTGCTCACCGGCACCATGAGCCTGCAGGAGGTGATCAACGGCTTCACCGGCAGCCCGGAGTTCAAGGCCACCTACGGCAATCTCGACAACCAGAGCTTCGTTACCCTGCTCTACAACAACGTGCTCGACCGCGCCCCCGACGCCACGGGGCTGACCAACTGGACCGCGCGGCTCGACGGCGGCATGTCCCGCGCCGAGGTAGTCAAGGGCTTCTCGGAAAGCGCCGAGTTCAAGGCCGGCACCGCCGGGGCCGCCTTCGCCTATAGCTATGCCTTCACCGAGGACGGCTCCGCCGCCACCTGGGGCGACGATGTCTACCGGCTCTACCAGGCGACGCTCGACCGCGCGCCGGACATCAACGGCTTTCTCAACTGGTCCGGACGACTCGCGGACGGCATGGAGCTGGGCAAGGTGATCGACGGCTTCGTGCAGAGCGCCGAGTTCAAGGCCACCTACGGCGCGCTCGACAACGGCGATTTCGTCACCCTGCTCTACAACAACGTGCTCGACCGCGACCCCGATGCCACGGGGCTGACCAACTGGACCGCGCGGCTCGACGGCGGCATGTCCCGCGCCCAGGTGGTCGAGGGCTTCTCGCAGAGCACCGAGTTCAAGGCGGCCACCGCCGACGCTCTGAAGGAATGGCTGCGCGACGTCGATTACGGCAGCGGCTCGATCTACCACGACCTGCTGCACCCCGGCGCGGGCGACAACCTGCTGGCGGGGGGCATTGGCGCCGATGCCTTCGAGTTCGCCCAGACCGAAGGCGGCAGCCACCGGGTGCTCGATCTCGAGCCCTGGGACTACATCTCGCTCGAGGGCTTCGGCTATGCCGATGCCGCCACGGCGCTGAGCCACATGAGCCAAACCGGCAGCGACGTAAGCTTCGAGGACCAAGGGGTGAGCATCACCTTCAGCCAGATCCTGCTGGCCGAGATCACCGACGATATGATCCTGGTCTGAGGTGCTGCCCGCCCGCTGAAACGGAAGAAGGCCCCGGAAAAATCCGGGGCCTTCCTACAATGTCTCTCTTGTCTGGCGTGCTGGCGGCTCAGCCCGGGAATCCGGCCCGGCCGATGCTCTCGTAGGCGGCAAAGCCCGCCGCTTTGGCATCTTCGACCGCGTAGATGTTGCGCAGGTCGGCAAGGCGCGCGGTGGCCATGCCCGTTGCGAGCCGCTTGAGATCGAGCGCGCGGAACTCGTTCCACTCGGTGAGGATGACCAGCAGGTCGGCGTCCTTGGCGGCGGCGTAGGGATCGTCCTCCCAGGCCACGCCCGGCAGCAGCGCCTCGCCCTCGCGGCGGCCCTGCGGGTCGACCACCGAGACCGAGGCCCCACCGCCCACCAGCGACGGCACGATGGTCAGCGAGGGCGCGTCGCGCATGTCGTCGGTGTTGGGTTTGAAGGTGACGCCCAGCACGGCGACCTTCTTGCCGTTGAAGCTGCCACCGCAGAGGTCGAGCAGCTTGTCGGTCATCCGCCGCTTGGTGTCTTCATTGACCTTGATCACCGTCTCGACGATGGAGATCGGCGCGGCATGTTCCTGGCCAATGCGGGCCAGCGCCTTGGTATCTTTCGGGAAACACGAGCCGCCATAGCCCGGCCCGGCGTGCAGGAACTTGTTTCCGATGCGCCCGTCGAGCCCCATGCCCTTGGACACGCTCTTCACGTCCGCGCCGACCTTCTCGCAGAGCGCGGCGATCTCGTTGATGAAGGTGATCTTCGTCGCGAGGAAGGCGTTGGCGGCGTATTTGATCATCTCGGCGGACTCAAGGTCCGTGGTGACGATCGGGAAGTCGCGCAGGTAGAGCGGGCGGTAGATGTCTTCCATCACCTTGGCCGCGCGGTCATTCTCGACGCCCACCACGACCCGGTCGGGCTTCATGAAGTCATCGATCGCCGCGCCTTCGCGCAGGAACTCGGGGTTGGAAGCCACGTCGAAGTCGAGCGCGGGATTGGCGGCGGCGACCACCTGCTGCACCTTGCGGTTGGTGCCCACGGGGACGGTCGATTTCGTGACCACGACGATATAGTGATCGGCGGCCTTGGCAATCTCCTCGGCGGCGGCCATCACGTAGGTGAGATCCGCATGGCCATCGCCGCGCCGGGTCGGCGTGCCGACCGCGATGAACACCGCCTCGGCCCCGTCGATGGCCGCGTGCAGGTCGAGGGTGAACGACAGCCGCCCGGCCTCGACGTTCTTGGCCATGAGCGTGTCCAGCCCCGGCTCGTAGATCGGCACCTCGCCCCGCTCGAGCATCTCGATCTTGCGCGGGTCCTTGTCGACGCACACCACCTCGTGGCCGAAGTCGGAGAAACACACCCCGGAAACAAGGCCGACGTAACCGGTGCCGATAACTGCGATTTTCATGGGGCCTCACCACCGCTTCGTTACTTATGTATCGCGCTACATAGTCCCTCTTTGCGCCGACAGGAACCCGTCTGCCGGGGGGAGCGCAAATCGGCCCCGCTCAGCCTTGGGCGGCAAACATGCGTGCGACGCCCTCTTCGAGGGAAATGTCCGGCGACCAGGACAGCAGTTGCCGCGCCTTCGAGATATCGAGGATGCTCCGGCTCACGTCGGTGTTTCGGCCCGGCAGGAATTCCTTCTCGAAGCGCACGCCGAGCACCGCCTCGAGCGTTTCGATCACCTCGAGGATCGAGCGCCCCTCGCCCTTGCCGATGTTGAGCACCTCGTTGCCCGCCTCCGGACAGGTGACCACCTTCTCCACGGCCGCGGTCAGGTCGTCGATATAGATGTAGTCGCGCTCGCTGCTGCCGTCTCCGAAAATCTGAATCGGACGGCCTTCGCGATGACGCTGCAGGATCGCGGGGATCAGCCCTTGCCCCTTGCGAAAAGTCTGCCCCGGTCCGTAAGGGTTCGACACGCGCAGGATGACGTACTCAAGCCCGTCCACGCGGCTGAACATCTGCAGGTATTTCTCGATCATCAGCTTGGTCATGCCATGCGAATTGATCGGGTTGGTCCGCGCCGTCTCCGCCGTGGGGACCGGGGCGTTGGGGCCGTAGACCGTGCCGCCTGACGATACGAAGATGTACCGGCGCACCCCGGCGGCCATGGCATTCTGGATGAACGACACATGCGGGATTACGTTCTCCTGTATGTCATCCACTAGAACCCGGTTGCCCATGCCGGGGCTCGAGGAACTGATCAGCTGTATGACGGTGTCCACATCGCTGAGGCTCGACAACATCGAGATCGTGCTGCCGAAGTCGCCTTCCCGAATGTCCACGCGGGACCGGAACTCCGAGAGGAACTGCTCGTCAAACCCTCTGGAAACCGCGCGTATCGCGAACTTCTCGGACAGTTGGCGAACCAGGCTCCTGCCGATAAACCCATTCGCTCCGTATATGGCGATCATCCCACACCTCCGGAGAAGACGCCGAACTGCTCGGCAATCCACGTGTTGTTGGGAGTGTGCTGCCTGAGAAACGCACGCCGGACCTCGGAGGTCATCAACGCATACTTGCCGCTCAGGTCTTCTCCGGAAGCAATGCGATCATTGAGAGACTGCATGAAGGACATCGCAGGCTCTTTCCCGGAGGTCGCGTAGATGTCCCGAAGTTTCGCGAAGTACCTGTTGTCGACATTCCCGTTCGCATCGCGCTTCGGCAAAGTCATCTGCGCGGCATCGATGCCCAGAATGGAACAGAAATCAAGACAGACATCCCCACCGACAAGAAGATCGCGCTCGTATTCGCGAATGTGAATATCACAAAGATCGAGCGAGTTCCGAAGCCGCTCCACGAGCGACTTGTAGTCGAGCAGTCGCGTGTAGTTCTCCTGCGTCAGGAACCTGTTGAGGCCCTCAGGAGTCACCAGGGTCTCGTCCAGAAGGAACTCACTCATCCGCGACAGTAAGATCTTGTTTCTCTGGTTGTAGAGGGACTCCGCGAACTTGTCCTGGCGCCTCAGGTAGACGATGACGGAGACCTCGAAGCCCTTGAGAAGCTCCTTGAGACGGCCAAAATCCCTCTGCCTGGAAAAGTCCTCCGCCGAAATGATCGGCACCAGCGGGCTAGAGAGTATCTCGGCGCGAATGACTTCGATCTGCCCGGGGTCGTATTTGGCAAAAACCGAAGGGTAGTCGGCTAAGCTCGCCGCAAGCAGGTTTTGCCGAAACGCGGTCTTCCAAATGCCATCCTGCCCCGCCATGGGAAGCCTCGGGTAGAAGAAGCTCTGCTTGCGCAAAGCCTCTTCAGAGGAGTGCAGCATCAACTGAATGCTGCTGGTCCCCGTCTTCTGCATGCCGATGTGCAAGAACAGCTTCTTCATGACAGCGCGGCCTCTTCGGCTCTCGAGGAGATCGAAACCTCCAAGCCGCATCTTTCGAAGAAGCTATTGAAGTTCTTCAAATATCTCTCATATGATGATTGGAAGCTGTGGCCCTCAAGGCTCTCATAGAGCCCCCGCAGCGTACTCTCGTCCCGAACATCAAGCCCCTGCTCCAGCACATAGGGCACGTTCATCGTTTCCGCGAGCTCCACGGTTCGGGAGTCATGGGCGATCAGCAGCGAGGGCGTGCCGGAGAGAATGCCGGAGATCGTGCCGTGAATCCGGGTCCCAATCAGGAAGGATTTCTGTCGGCAGCAATCAAACCAGCCGTCCAGCTCGAAGAATACCCGCCCGTGGTCCGCAAGATATCTGGCCACGGCCTCGGGGCTGTCTTGGTACACCTTGGCGAGATGGCTCTTCACCTCCTCAGGCTTGTCGAGTTCACCGCAACGATCCAGGGCGAAATAGAAATCCGCTAGTTCGGACTGCAGCAGGATGTCGAACTGCTTCTGAAGCGCCACCTTGTAGAGCTCGGCCGAGATACCGCTTGCCGCATGGAAATGATGACGCGTGCCGTAGACAAGCACCTCCTCGGGACGGAGATCGTCCCAGCCCGGCGTGACGCGGAACCGGGGCGCATGGTGCCCCGCCATCAGCATGGAGGGGCAGCCGGTGGGGACGGCGTTTGTGGCGCCATATTTTTCCAGCACCTCGCAGCTGAACTGCCCGCGCGCCGAGATTAGCGGGCTTCTTTCCGCCAGCAGCCTGACGAACCTCTCCGTTCCGGGCCGCAGGTTCGGGATCCTGCCGTCCATGCCCGCCTGCGCCCCCAGGCCCAGAACGACAATCGGCACATTGGTCTGCTCCAGCGTCTCGACCAACCCCGAGAAATCCGCCTTCTCGTTCAGCCAGTTCGCCGCCGCGATGACAATGCAATCCCGGTCGCTACCTATTCGCTTGTGGAGATGGTTGAACGGTGACCGCTGCGCTTCCGGAAAGAGCCGGAAGATAGACTCCGAAAAGATCAGATTCCCGGTGTTGTTCCCGAGCTTCTTCAGAACCAGATTGAGGTCTTGCGTTTCATCCACCGGCTCCCAGCCGACGCCGGCGACAATAGGTTTTTTTAGATTTTGCTTCATATCTTCCTTGCACCTCCGGTGCGGTTTCTTGGCGTCCGGAGCTCAACTTCTCAGAAAGCTTCTTCGCAGCTCAGCGCAGAGGCGCGCTCTTCGATGCACTTGTCGTAGAGCGACGCGTAGTCCTGCATCATTTTCTTGATATCGTACTTCTCATCAAACCGATGCTTGGCAGCCTTCGAATAGGCCGAGAATACGGTCTCGCTCCTGATCATGCGTTTTATCGCCTCGCAATAGGCGGGAATATCCACGTCACCATCAATATTCGGCACCACGATTCCCGCAGCGCTGTCACCGCTTCCGATCATTTCCGGAATCTCTCCGACGTTCGTTGCGACGATCGGTTTTGCCAAGGCCATCATTTCCAAAAGAACTAGGGGCATAGATTCTCCTATGAAGGTACTCGGAAGGATGCCGACATCACACACGGAGATTAGCTCATCCACATTATCGACGTGTCCGTAGAGGTGCACGAAATCCTGACCCTGTTGACGGATGTCCCTGGCAGCAGGGCCCTCTCCCACAAGCATCAGCTCGACGTTCAGCCCCTCTTCGTTGAGCTTGCCGACGATCTCGACGGCCTGGAACCAGCCCTTCTCCTTGATGCCGCGGCTGACCAGGCAAATAACGACGCTGTCGTCGCGCAGGCCCAGTTCGGCTCGACTGACGGCCCTGACCGCCGGAGAGGGCACGCCATTGGCAATCCTTTCGTGGTGATGTGGAGCGCCAAGCTCCTGGAAAACCCTCATGTTCTTGTCCGCGATGTGGATCCAGCAATCCATTCTATCGCGCATGAAGGCGTAGTCGCCCGCAAAGTCGACATCCAGCTTTGAGTTTTCCAGCAGTGTTTCGTGACAGCCATGCATCGTGGTCACCCAAGGCATCTGCGGCAGGGCCTCGATCTGCTGGCGGACGTATTTGTCGGCCCACCAGATCGACGAGTGGATGATGTCGATGTCGTAGTCGGCACAGAGGCCCGCGAGGTTGCGGAGCTTCGGATCGTTCTCCCGGATCAGCACAACGCCGGGATCGATCCGCGACAGCACCTTCTCGTGCGTCGCCGAATAGCCCACGTTGAGCAGCACTGCCCGGCCGCCGCGCGACGCCCAGGCGTTGGCCAGGCGGATGGCGAACATCTGCCCGCCACCCGGCGAGAGGTCGCTGGCCACCATCAGCAGGCTCGGGATCTCCTTGCCCGCGCTCAGGCGCGACGCCTGCCGGACGGCGTCGCGTTTCTCGGCATCCTCAATGCCGAAGCGGTCGAGGTCCTGCAACGTGAAGGCATCCGCCTGCGCCTGAGTCTCCTCGGCGATTCGGTAGGTGCGGTCCACGTACTGCCGGATTTCCGCCAGTTCCTCGAAGTAGCGCAGGCTGCCCTCGGTCTGATGGGTCACGGTGTTGCCGTGCCGGCGATGGTAGTTCAGCGTGCGCGCGTCGAAAGCGATATTGCCGCCGCGCAGGGCGCGCAGGTAGAAATACCAGTCGCCGCACATCCGCATGGAGGTGACCTGCTCGACGAAGGCAGGCTCGGGCTCGAACTTGCGGATCATCACCGCGCTGGCGTTGGGGATGACGTTGCCCACCGCGAGGCCGGCATTCACCTCGAGATGGTCGGTGGCGACATAGGACTGCATCCACCGCCCTTCGGCGATGCGGTTGAGATAGAGCGTGTCGTAATCCCCGAGCGACGTGCCGTCGGCGTTCACCGGCATCGACTTGGCATGGGCGAGAAACACGTTGCGGTCGTCCATCGCCGGCACCAGCGCCGCGAGCAGCCCGGGCTCGCAGTAGTCGTCCGCCTCGGCGATCCAGACCAGATCGGAGCGCGCCTCGCGCATGCCCTTCATCCATTGCGCGAAGGGCGATCCGGAGTTCTGCTCATTGAGGATTGCGCGCGTCGCCGGGCGGCGCCGCGCCCAGTCTTCGAGGATCGCCCCGGATCCGTCGGGCGAGGCATCGTCCAGCAAGATCACCTCGAAGTCCTGGAAGCTCTGCTCGTAAATCGAGGTCAGCCGCTGCTCGAGATAGGCACCGTAGTTGTAGTTCGGCACCACGATGCTGACGTGCGGGGCGACGCCCATGGCGCTGCGCAGCACATCGAGGATCTGCGGGCCGGTCGCGGTCACCGAGAATTCCGCCTGCACCGCCGCACGGCCGGTGGCGCCGTGATCGGCGAGCAGCGCGGGATCGGCCATGTAGTCCAGCACCGCCTGCGCCATGGCGTCGACATCGCCGAAGGGCACCGCGAGGCCGCAGCCGCGGGCGACGAACTCCGGCATGCCGCCGGCCTCCTCGAAGCAGACCACCGGCACCTGTTTCGCCGCCGCGTAGAGACAGACCAGCGGGAAGGGGTCCTCCTCGGAGGGCAGCAGGAAAAGATCCGCGGCCTCCAGAACGCCGGCCACATCCTCCTGGTAGCCGATCAGGTCCACGACCTGCCCGAGGCCCTTGTCCCGCACCATCTGGCGGCAGGCCTCCTCGTCGGGGCCGCCGCCGATCCAGACGAACTTGCAGGGCCGGCCGCTCTGTCGCGCGACCCGCTCGGCGATCTCGATGAACTTGTCTGGCGACTTGCGCCAGTGCATGACGCCGCAACCCATGACCACGAAGGCCTCCGGGTCCAGCCCGAGGCTGACTCGGCGCGCGGCACGGGCGTTTTCGGAGGGGGTCACTTCCGACACCGGCCCGATGAAGTCGTAGACCAGACGCACCTTCTCAGGATCGACGCCATGGGTCTGCCGCAGGTTCTCGGTCACCGCGGCGCTGCCGCCGAGGATGGTGTTGCAGCGCTCGGCGAGGCGCTCGATGCAACCCGGGTACTTGCCGATGATCTTTTCGAGCTCGTGAACGTAGCTGACCGCCGGCGTGTCCTCGCTCCAGACCTCGAAGAATCCGGTGCTCGCCACCGAGTTCACGAAGAGCCCCCGCACGGTCTCTCCGGCAAAGGCGCGGATCTCCTGCTCGGCCTGCGCCGGGTCCATGTTCCGCGAGACCACATGCACCGGGGCGATGGCCTCGAACAGGTGCCTGTGGGCGCCGTCCTTCATCGCGACGAATTTCACGTCGTATTTCGTCGAGGCGAGCAGCCACTCGGCGAGGCTGCGCAGCAGTTGCTGCGCGCCGCCGACCTCGAAGTCATGCGAGACCAGAAGAAGCAGCCCGCTGCTGCGGGCACCGAAGCCGGTGGCGACCGGGGCGAGAGTCTCCGCGGCCTGCAGGGCCGCTTCGCTCAGACGAACCGGAATCCGGCCTTCCTTCTTACCGAAGGCCAGGTAGTGATAGAGCGGATTAATCCCTGCCTGTAGGACGTCCGGGTGGGTCTCGAGGTAGAACTCCGCGTCGAAGTGCGACCCGGTCTCGCGCCGCTCGTTCCAGCCGAACAGGAAGTAGTGGATGATCGGATCGATGCCGCTGTCTAGAACATCCGGATTGATCCGAACATATTCCACCGGATCAAAAAACGGGTTGGGCCAGAGCCCGCGCGCTGATCCCGACTTCAGATAATGAGCAAGTGCATCCTCCTCCGGGGTAATTTCGTTCCCATATGTGGCGCGATAGAAATCGGCATCGAATAGATGATAGTGTTCAAGAAGAAAGTCGTAGAGAATTAACGTCTGAGAATCGACATCTCCGATTACCCGGTTGACCCGCACTGAGGATAGGAAGGGCCGCAGCATCTCATCACGCCGCTTGACCGCCTTCGGCCCGGGGTCGACCACAGCATTCGTTCGCGGCAGGAAGACCTCTCCGATGCAGACCCCACCCTCAGCAGAGAGGACCTTTGCCTTAAGCTCGCGTTGGGGCTCCACCTCGATGCTCAGCTGAAAACCGTGCTGGCCATCCCCGATGCCACTCTCCAGCAAGTCTCCTCGCACCACATCCGCCACGGTCTCTGCCAGCAGTCGCCCGTCGTCCTCGGCAACGACCCGGACTTGCATCCGCTTGCTGCCCTGCCCCTGAAGCCATCCAGTGATCGTACGGCCATCGACGATATCGATATGACCCCGTATTCCCGTCGCATTGTGCTGCGGCGCACCGTGCCGACGCCTAGTCAGACGCCGTATAATTGCTTCCTGTGGCAGTTTCATCATAAGCACTGATGCCTCATCCTTAAAATACTCTTACTATGGATCGCACCACATCTTGGGCGGTGATCCTGCAAGTGGCCCAACACAGCCAGACGTCACCGTTTGCCGTTCTGCCGTCTTCTGGCGAGAGCTACAAGCACCAGTTGTCCTTCAGAGCAGCGATACGGCTAATGCTCGCCGCCAACGCCTTCACAAATCGCAACTTCCCGTTTCTGTGTTGCCTTTCAGCCCTTCCAAGGGACGCCCCTGCCGCAGATCGCGCGCTTCTTGGCTCGCCCCCTTTTCTTGGGGGTAGCTTCCTGTATAGACAGGTCTTCGAATTGGATTACACGGTAAGAACTCGCCTTATGCTGGAAATCGAAGATACCATCTTGGCAGGGGTAAAACTGCTCACCCCCCGCCGGTTCGGCGACAATCGCGGGTTCTTTTCCGAGAGCTGGAACAAGGCGCGGATGGCCGAGCAGGGGCTCGACTATGACTTCGTGCAGGACAACCATTCGCTTTCGGCCAAGACCGGCACGGTGCGGGGGCTGCACTTCCAGGCGCCGCCGCATGCCCAGGCCAAGCTGGTGCGCTGCGGCCGCGGGCGGCTCTTTGACGTGGCGGTGGACATCCGCAAGGACTCGCCGACCTATGGCAAATGGGTGGGCTATGAGCTCAGCTTCGAGAACGGTCGCCAGCTGCTGATCCCCGAGGGCTTCCTGCACGGGTTCGCCACGCTGCAGGACGACACCGAGATCATCTACAAATGCACCGATTACTACGCCCCCGAGTGTGACGGCGCGGTGCGTTTCGACGACCCCGGGATCGGCATCGACTGGGGCACGGACACCAGCAACGCGGTGCTGTCGGAAAAAGACGCCGCGGCCCCCCTGCTGAAGGATTTCGACAGCCCTTTCACCTTCGAGGACTCCCAGGCATGAAACTTCTGGTCACCGGCGGCGCTGGCTTCATCGGATCGGCGGTGGTGCGCCTTGCCATCGCCCGCGGCCACGAGGTGGTGAACCTCGACGCGCTCACCTATGCCGCCTGCCTCGACAACGTGGCTGAGGCCGCGCAGAGCCCGCTCTACGCCTTCGAGCAGGCCGACATCCGCGACCGCGCCGCGCTTGACCGGATCTTCGCCGCCCACAAGCCCGACGCGGTGATGCATCTGGCGGCGGAAAGCCATGTCGACCGCTCGATCGACGGGCCGGGCGATTTCATCGAGACCAATATCACCGGCACCTACAACATGCTCGAAGCCGCCCGCGCCTACTGGACAGCGCAGGGCAAGCCCGAGAGCTTCCGCTTCCACCACATCTCCACCGACGAGGTCTTCGGCTCGCTGCCCGCCGATCCTTCGGTGCAGTTCACCGAAGAGACGCCCTACGATCCGCGCTCGCCCTACTCGGCCTCCAAGGCCAGCTCGGACCACCTGGTGCGCGCCTGGCACGAGACCTACGGGCTGCCCGTCGTGCTGACCAACTGCTCGAACAACTACGGGCCCTACCACTTCCCGGAAAAGCTCATTCCGGTGGTGATCCTCAACGCGCTCGCTGGAAAGCCGCTGCCGATCTACGGCACTGGCGAGAACATCCGCGACTGGCTCTACGTCGAGGACCACGCCGACGCGCTGCTGCTGGTGGTGGAAAAGGGCGCGCTCGGGCGCAGCTACAACATCGGCGGCGAGAACGAGCGCACCAACCTCGAGCTGGTGAAGACCCTCTGCGCCATCCTCGACGCCAAGCGTCCGAAGGAGAACGGCTCCTACGCCGACCAGATCACCTTCGTCACCGACCGCCCGGGCCATGACGCGCGCTACGCGATCGATCCCTCGCGGATCCGCGAAGAGCTCGGCTGGCGCCCCTCGGTGACCGTCGAGGAAGGCCTTGAGAAGACGGTGCAATGGTATCTCGACAACGAGGCCTGGTGGCGCCCGCTGCAGGCCCGCGCGGGGGTCGGCCAGCGGCTCGGCACCGGCGATGCTGCGCAGAAGACCCCGGCCTGATCAGACCGGGGCCAGATTTTCCTCCCAAACCACTCCTGACTTGAGGCACTGTGTAAAATGACAAAGCGCAAGGGTATCATCCTCGCAGGAGGCTCCGGGACCCGGCTCTACCCGATCACCCTAGGCGTGTCGAAGCAGCTGCTGCCGATCTACGACAAGCCGATGATCTACTACCCGCTCTCGGTGCTGATGCTCGCCGGCATCCGCGAGATCTGCCTGATCACCACGCCGCAGGACCAGGAGCAGTTCCAGCGCACCCTCGGCGACGGCAGCCAGTGGGGCATCTCGCTCACCTACGTGGTCCAACCCAGCCCCGACGGGCTGGCGCAGGCCTTTATCCTGGCCGAGGAGTTCCTCGCCGGTGCCCCCTCGGCGCTGGTGCTGGGGGACAATATCTTCTACGGCCACGGGCTGCCCGAGATGATGGCCCAGGCCGACGCCCGCGAGAGCGGCGGCACGGTCTTCGGCTACCGCGTCGCCGATCCCGAGCGCTACGGGGTGGTGGATTTCGACAAGGACGGCCGGGCCACCTCGATCATCGAGAAACCCGAGGTACCGCCGTCGAATTATGCGGTGACCGGGCTCTACTTCCTCGACGGCACGGCGCCCGACCGCGCCAAGCAAGTGCAGCCTTCGGCGCGCGGCGAACTGGAGATCACCACGCTCTTGGAGATGTACCTGCACGAGGGCCAGCTCGACGTGAAGCGCATGGGCCGCGGCTATGCCTGGCTCGACACCGGTACCCATGGCTCGCTGCTCGACGCGGGCAACTTCGTGCGCACACTGGAGAAACGTCAGGGCCAACAAGCCGGCTGCCCCGAGGAGATCGCCTTCGACCAGGGCTGGATCGACCGCGAGCAGCTTGCGGCACGGGCCGAGAAATTCCGCAAGAACGACTACGGGCGGTATCTGATGGGGCTGCTCAGGGGGTAAGGGCGCGGGGCCACCCGGAGAGAGGGCCCCGCCACTTCACTTCAGCGCTGCCCGCGCAACGCGTTGAGCACCCGCCGCACCGGCGCCGTGATGCGCCAGGAGGTGCTGCTGCGCAGCGCCCTGACCTCCTCTGCGGCCTTCTTGGCCTTCTGCGCATATGTCTCGTAGTCGGCGGTGAGCCCTCGCAGCCGCGCCTCCTTTGCCCGGTTCGAGGCTTCAAGCTGCGCCTTCTCCGAGGAGAGGGCGGCAAGCTTCTGCTTGAGATCCCGAAAATGCGCTTGGTTGTCCGAGGACAGGTTGCGCAGCTCGTCCAGCGCCACGGTCAGCTCCGCGGTCTCCCGGCGCCACTGCCCGGTCACATCGGCGAGCCGGGCTGCATGGCGCTCCCTGAGCGCCGCCATCTCTTTTTCGAGTTCCCCAAACCCCTCGAGGGCGGCATCGCGTTCCTCTTCCGCAGCCTTGGCCCGCGCCGCCTCCTGTTCGGACTCGAGGCGGCGCTGCGCCAGGGCGCTCTGGGCCTGAGAAAGTTCGGCCCGAAGCCCGGAGACCGTGTCCTCGAGCTCGACCCGCGTCTCAGTCCATCCGGTTTCGGCCGCCTTGAGCTTCTCCAGGGCATCGTCCCGCTCGGCCCGCGTCTCAGCCCATCCGGTTTCGGCCGCCTTGACCTTCTCCAAGGCGCCGTCCCGCTCGGCCTGCAGCGGCGCGATCTGCTGCTGTGCCTGCGCAAGCTCGACACGGCCCTGCTGCTGCACCTCCTGCAGCTTCGCCTGCAGGCTGAAGCGGTCCTGTTCCGGCGGGCCGACCAGCTGCCCGAAGGCCGGGGCGGCGGCATTGAACTCGGCGCGGATCCGGTCGAGCCGCTTGTGATCGGCCGTCTTCTCCGGCTGCTGCACCCAGCGCTCGAGAATCGCGTAGGTGTCGCGCACCCAGACCGACAGCGTGGGGTTCTCGATGATCTTCTCGGGGACTTCCTCGAAATGCCGCAGCTTGCCGGAGAGGAAGGCCTCGATCTCCATCGAGCTGCGGTCGTCGAACCGCGGCCAGCTCACTCCCAGCGCGCTCTGCAGCGCGATCACCTGCTTGACCCAGTTCTGCAGCACCGCGGTGTAGCTGGTCGTGCAGCGGCGCATGCCGCGTGTCCCCGCCTCGGCGTCGAGCACGTGGCGCAGCCAGACCAGCATCCCCTCCGAGGCGTCGATCCCGTCCCGGGTCTGCATCGATTTGGCCACTTCGAGCGGGTTGCGGTGGGTCAGGATCGGCAGCAGCTGGAAGCCGGCCATGCGGGCCGCCTCGGCCCAGAACGGCACCAGGCGGCAGATCCGCGGGTCCTTGAGCACCCCCAGTGTCGCGCCTTCGAATTCCGAGAGCAGCACATCCCGCGCCCGGAGCAGGTAGGCCTGTCCCTGGGCCGAGGCGACCCAGGCCGGGCTGATCTCCCGCCAGTCCCGCCAGCTCGATCGCACCACCCGCAGGATCTCGTCGTTGAGCTGGTAGACCTTCAGGCTCTCGAAGTAGCCCTTGGGATTGTTTTCATTGGCCGGCATCGGCGATTTCGGCATCTCGCAGCCGAGATGCGCCAGGATCCCCCCCAGCGCCGAGGTTCCCGAACGGTGCATCCCCAGCACCACAGCAAGGTACCGTAGGGGGGCCTCTCCTCCTGCGAGGTCACGGTCGTTCTCACTCATTGCCTGGCCTTCACGTTTGAATCCACGCGGTCCCCCGCGCTTTTGTCGAGTTTTCAAGTCAACCAGAAAACCTTGAACCCGGTTTGCACAGCCCGCACCTCGCCTGCTCAAGAGCGGTTGGGGTCGCGCCGCACGAACGCACCCGGGACCCTCCCTCTCGGACAACTACAAAGGCTCCTCTCCTCCTGAAGCCCCGCAATGGCAAACCCCGAGTTATGAGCTCCCTAGCCTCACCCCAACACTCCATTCATGGCCGCGAATGTAAATATTTCGCTGAACCCGCGCCGTCGTGATCCCGCCAAGCGTGTCTTCCACGCCCCATCGCTCCCAGACCGCCTCGGAATACGCCGCCCCGCTCAGCCCTCGTAATACACCCTATCCGGACCCAGCACCTGCGCCAGGTATGCCCCATCCGGGTCAGGGATGTAATCCACCTCGGCGCGGTCGTGGCCCGAGGCGAGCCCGGGACGGCCAGAACCGCCCTTCAGCCCCAGGTGCAGCGCCGGATGATCCTGGATGAGGTACTTGGGCCCCTCGAAGCCGTGCCACCAGTGGCGGTCGATCAGCCCCTGCTGGCGGATCTCTTCGTTCTCCGAGCGGCAGACCCGCTCCAAGCATTCCGACGCCGGGCCGCGGCGGAAACCGCTCTGGGCAAAGGCGGTATGGGCGGGCTGGAAGCCATGTTTCCAGGCGCGCCCCTGCAGGTGGTAGTAGCGGATCAGGTTGAGCCCGACGAGATCGAAGCTGTCCAGCCAGGGCAGCAGGAACGCGGCGTAGAGCGGCGAGTACCAGTCGTCATCCTCGAAGATCAGCACCCGCTCGGCGCTGAGGTGCTCCAGTCCCGCCAGCACGTTGCAGGGCAGCGTATGCGGCGGATCCTGCGGGCCCGGCGCGCGGCGCACGTAGGTCGCCCAATCCGGCAGCGCGATATCTTCGGTAAGCGGGCGCGCGCCGTCGTCCACCACGATCCATTCCCTTGGCTGCAGGCTCTGGGTCGCCACCATGCGCAGGCATTGCGCGAAGGCCTCGGGCCGGTCGCCGGTCGGGGTGAGAATGGTATAATCGCCCACCGGTGCCGCGGCCCGCGCCGCCGGGCTGTAGCGCCGCTCCGCGCCGAGCCCCCGCGCCTGCCCCGCCGCCATCGCCGCGACCGCCGGTGTGATCCAGCGCGTGCCCAGCCCGCCAAGCAGCTCGGTCATCGGGATGTTGCGGCGCGGCGCCTCCGGCGGCAGGCCGGGCATCACCTCCACCGGCGCTGCGGGATCGAGGCAGGAGGCCAGCGCCACCTGCCCGCCCATCGCCTGAGCCAGCAGCCCCGGCAGCCGCTCGCCGGCCCGCGCCAGCTGGCCATCGCGCTGCACCGGCCCGAACTCTTCCGCCCTGAGGCAGCCCATCAGCCGCTCGACCAGCTCGGCGCGCAGCCAGCACGCGGCGCCCGCGAAAAAGCCCCAGTCGGTCTCCAGCGCATCGGATGGCCCCCCGGCCTTTCCGAGCAGCGCGGTCAGCACAGCAGCCCTCTCCGGCAGCGCGCTCGGTCCGTGCCGGAAGAGCTCGCGGGCGCCGCCGAGCAGCACCTCGGGGCGGTCGCGGAAGATCGCCTCGAACTCTGCCACCCGCTCTGCCGGACCCACGGCGCCGCGCAGCAGTGTCTCGCGTAGGGACGCGGGCAGCCTTTCCGCCTGCGAGCCGAGCCTGCAATAGACCCGGTAGCCGCGCCGGTCGATCCGCTCGAGCACCTGCAGGAAGGCGCCCACGTCCTGCCCGAGGTTGTCCACCGCCACAGGCACCGCGCCCGGGAAGGCAGCCCGGATCAGCGCCTCGTCATGGGTCTTCGAGCCGCGCGGGTAGCTGACGTAGATATCGGCATGTTCGGGGAAGGCCGCCAGGGCCCGGCGCAGCTCGTCGAAGACCCCGGTGTGATAGGCATGCACGATCACCGCCATCTCGGCGGCCTGCCGTCCCTCCCGCTCCGGGCGGGCGACCGGCCCCAGCGGCGGCGTCAGTTCGCGGCCCTCGGCCCGGCCGTAGCGCTCGTAGTGCAAGAGCGGGTTCACCCCGGCGGCGGCGACATCGGGATGGGCGGCGAGATAGCCGCGGGTGCTGAACCCCGGTCCCGGATCGAAGCCGGCCGCCGCACCCTCGCGCAGGTAGTGCAGCGCCGCAAAGACCGGGCGCGCGCCCGGCAGGTAGCGTCGGACGTACCAGGAGCGGTCGAAATAGGGGCTCCGTCCGATGCGCGCCGCTGCCAGTAATCGCCTCAAGAGATGCTCCCGTCCCGCCCGGCTCCGCCCCCGAAAGGCGCGGGGCCGGATGCTTTTCTCCTAGCTATCCGCCCCGCTCCAGCTTTGCCAGATCCGCGCCGCCAGCCTTGCGTGCCGCGGCAGCCACGCCACAGGCGCCGCCCGACGCCCTGCACTTGCCGCTGCGCGCGGGCTCTGCGAGAACCTTGGCAAATTCCCCGCCCGAAGAGACACCCCAGAGACGCATGGCCGAAACCGACCCCTCCCTCGCCCCCGTGCGCCTGCTGCTGCATGGCGGCGAGGACCGCACGCTCGGCGGCCCCAGCGTGCGGGTGCCGCGCAGCGCCGAGGCGCTGCGGCGGATCGGCTGGCCCGCAGAGGCCGGGCTCTACGAAAGCGCCGCGGAGATCCCCGAGGAGACCGTGCATCTGTTCAACGTCTGGCCGCCCGAGAGCGCGCTGGCGGCGCTGCGCGATCTCAGGGCGGCGGGCAAGCGGATGGTCTTCTCGCCGATCTACCTCGATTTCAGCGAGATGCCGCTCTGGGAGCCGCTGCAGCAGCCGGATCTGCCGCCGCAGACCCGCGCCGCGCTGCGCCGCCAGCTGCAGACCCGCGGCCAGCACCACGAGATCGCCCCGGGCTATCACGCCATGGTGCGCGAGATGCTGGCGCTTTGCGACCACGTGATCTTCCTCAGCGAGGCCGAGCGCGCGGCGCTGGCGGCGATCGGCGCCGAAGTGCCGCCCGAACGCGCCAGCCTGATCCACAACCCGGTCGATGCGGCGCTCTGGCCGGGCGGCGATCCGGCGCTTTTCCGACAGGCCCACCTGCCCGCGGGCGCCGGCGATTACGTGATCTGCATCGGCCGCGTCGAGGCGCGCAAGAACCAGCTCAGCCTCGCGCGGGCGCTGCGGGACCTGCCGCTCGATCTAGTGCTGGTCGGCCATGACGGCGATCCCGGCTATGCCGCGCGGATCCGCGCCGAACTCGGGGAGCGGCTGATCCGCCCCGGGCGGCTCGCACCCGGCGGCGAGATGCTGCGCTCGGCACTGGCAGGCGCCCGCGCCTTCGTGCTGCCGAGCTGGGCCGAGGGCGCTTCGCTCGCGGCGCTCGAGGCGGCGGCGGCGGGCGTGCCGCTGGTGCTCTCGGAGCGTTCCTCGGAGCGCGAATATTTCGGCGATCTCGCGCACTACTGCGACCCCGCCGACCCCGAGAGCCTGCGCGCCGCGCTCGCGGCCACGCTGGCCGACCCGGGCGCCGCCGACCGCGCCGAGGCGCTGCGCGCGCATGTCGCCCGGCACATGTCCTGGGAGGGCTATGCCCGCGCCACCGCCGAGGCCTATGGCCGCGCCCTGCAAAACCCGCCGAAGGCGGCCCCCGAAACTTCCCCCGACCAGACCCTGCCACCGCTGCTCGCCGGCGAGATCGCCCGGGCCGGCAGCGAGGCGACCGAGCAGAAGATCCGCTTCGGCGCCGGCTGGCACGCGCCGGAAGAGAGGCTGCGCCGGACCTCTGCACCGCGCGCCGAGCTCTGGCTGCGCGGAGACCGCGCGCTGCGCCCCGGGCAGGAGGCGCTCTTGCTGCACCTAGGCATCAGCGGCACACGCGCCGACGGCGAGACCGCCGAACTGCGCGTCCAGTGCGGCAGGGCCTGTCTCTATGCCGCGCCGGTCACCGGCACCGGCCTGCCCGGCGACCTGCTGCTGCGCCTGCCCGCCAGCGCGCTAGATGGGGCGGGCGAGCTGCCGCTGGGGCTCGAACTGCCCCCCGGCCTCGGCCTCGGCTTCGCGCGGCTGCTCGACCCCGAGCTTTGCAACCCGCTCTATCTGCTTGCCAACCCGCAGGACTGGAGCTTTGGCCTGCTGCCGCAGGAGATCGATCTCGGCCTCGCGGCGCAGCGCGCCCTGCTCGCCCCGGGCCTGCAGGCCAGTGCCGCCTGGGGCGCCGGATCGCACGCGCCGCACCTGGCGCTCTTCCTGCCGATCCTGCCCGGCGCCCCGGCGCAGCGCCTCACGCTCAGCCTGCGCCCGGTGGCCAGCCCCGAGCACCCCTCGGGCGCGCGGATCTCCTGCAACGGCAGGCTGCTGGCCGAACCGCGCTGGCAAAGCAGCACCCCGGTGGAGCTTGACCTCGAACTGCAGGCGGCCGACCTGCAAGCCGCCCCCGCGGTGCTGCTGATCGAGCCGCTCTCCCCGGCCACCCCGGCGGATCTCCGCCTCGGGCAGGAGCGCGGCCTGGCCGGGCTCGGGCTCTTCGACCTCAGCCTGACACCGGAGGGATGAGCGCCATGCTGCTGCCGCCTCACAGCCGTTTCGAGCAGCCCATGGAGGGGCGCGAGCTGAGCACCGGCATCCGCCTTGGCCGTGGCTGGCATCCCGAGGACCCCGCGGACGCAGGCGCGGCCTGGACCCGCAGCCCGCGCGCCACGCTGCAGATCTCCGCCGGACATTTCACCGAGCCGGTGCCGCTGCGCCTGCAGCTGCGGGCCTTTTGCGCCAGCCCGGAGCAGCCCGGCACGCTGCGCCTGCTCAGCCCCGGCCAGCCGGTTCTGCAGCGCGTGCTCAGCAGCACCGCGCCGGTCACCCTGCTGCTGGCGACGCCGCGCCACGCGCCGGGAGCGGAAAGCACCGCGCTCACCCTCGCCTTCGACCTCTTCGGCAGCCCGCTGCTGGAGGGCGCCGGACCCGACGAGCGCCAGCTCGGCCTCGCGCTCCTCGATGTCACCCCGCGTTGGCCTCTGCGCCGGCGCCTGAACGCGGTGCTGTCCCGGCTGCGGCGCGGCTGATCATTGCGCGGGTCACCCCCCCAGGCCGTGTCTTGCATGTAGCACCTTGCCCCCGGGGTACGGTGCTGGCCCTGTGCGCTTGATCCCCCCCCACCGGGCCTCTATCAAATCTACGGACTTGTCCTGCTCCTGCACGGGTTCCCGCGCAGGAGAGGGACCAAGAAGGCGGCGCATACCGCCCGGACACGGACGTTTCAGAGGCAGGACCCCATGAAGACAGCATTCATCACCGGCATCACCGGGCAGGACGGCGCCTATCTCGCGAAGCTGCTGCTCGAGAAAGGCTACGAGGTCCACGGCGGGGTGCGGCGCATCTCCCATTCCGAGACCGTGCGGCTGGAGCTGCTGGGGATCGCCGACCAGGTCACCCTGCACGAGTTCGACCTGACCGAGCAGAACAACATCTTCAGGACCCTCCAAAAGATCGAGATGGACGAGTTCTACAACCTCGCGGCGCAGAGCTTCGTCGGCGCGTCCTGGGACCTGCCGATCTACACTTCCGACGTCGATGCCATGGGCGTGGTGCGGGTGCTCGACACGCTGCGCAGCCTGCGCCCGGACGTGCGCTTCTACCAGGCCTCGACCTCCGAGATGTTCGGCCTCGTGCAGGCCGTGCCGCAGAGCGAGACCACGCCCTTCTACCCGCGCTCGCCCTATGGCGTGGCCAAGGTCTACGGCCATTACATCACCAAGAACTACCGCGAGAGCTTCGGCCTGCACGCCAGCTCGGGGATCCTGTTCAACCACGAAAGCCCGCTGCGCGGCGCCGAGTTCGTCACCCGCAAGATCACCCTCGGCCTGGCGGCGCTGGCCCGCGGCGGCGAGGCGGCGGTGGAGCTCGGCAACATGGACGCGCAGCGCGACTGGGGCTTTGCTGGCGACTACGTCGAAGGCATGTGGCGCATGCTGCAGCAGGACGAGGCCGATGACTACGTTCTGGCCACCGGGGTGACCACGACGATCCGCGACTTCTTCACCTATGCCGCCGAGGAGCTGGGCATGGATCTGGCCTGGGAAGGCGAAGGCGAAGCCGAGACCGCCACCGACCGCAAGAGCGGCAAGCTGGTGATGAAGGTGAACCCGAAGTTCTACCGCCCCGCCGAGGTCGACCTGCTGATCGGCGACGCGACCAAGGCGCGCGAGAAGCTCGGCTGGGAGGCGCGCACCGACATTCGCGCCCTGGCGCGGATGATGGTCAAGTCCGACTACGACGCGCTCGCCTGAGCCGCCTGACCCACCGACTGCCCTTCTGCCCAAGGAAATCCCGATGAGCCCGCTGCTCTCCAAGCTCCGCTCCACCGCCCGCCGGGTGCTGAAGGGCCCACCGCCGCCGCCCGATGGCCACCAGTACCACGGCGCCTTCCGCGGCAGTCTCGACGGGCTCTCCGATGACGGTGTTCTGCGCGGCTGGGTGATCCGCCACGACAGCAAGAAGGGCCGGGTGCCGGTCGGGCTCTACGCCGGGACCACCCTGATCGACGCCCGCGTCGCCGATGAGCTGCGCGAGGACGTGCGCGACGTGACCGGCGGCGAGACGACCTGCGGCTTCCAGTTTCGCCTGTCGGAAATCCACCACCAGAAGATCGCCGAGGCCGGCGGCGCGCTGCGCCTGCGCATCGAGGGGCCGGAGGGGATCGAGCTGGGACGGCTGCAGCTCAAGGTCGAGGACGCCGCACCCGGCGCCGGGGCCGACCTGGTGACCCGCTGCCGCTTCGCGCTGAAGCGCGAGCTGGCGGCCCTGCGCGCGCTTCTGGACGAGACGCCCCCGGTCGAGGCCCTGCCCTCCGCGCCGGAGCCGCGGCCCGCGCTTCAGCGCCACGGCACCCTCCTGACCACCGAGCGGCTGGTGCCCGACATCCCCGAAAGCGGCCAGCCCGCTTATCTCGATTACGTGCGCTACCGCTACCGGCTGAACGAGCGCTTCCCAGTGGAGCCGGGGCTCGAATGCCAGGACCACTACCTCTACTGGTACATGAGCGCCTACCGCAGCGGCGAGAACCACCGCATCCCGGTCTCGGCGCAGCAGATCGCCTATCTCAACGCGCCGCAGACCATGGGCGGGCAGACCAATACGCTCACCCGCGTCATGTGGTGGCGGCTCATGGGCCGGCCCGACATGCTGGGGCGGCTCAACCTCAACGACCGCGACGCCTATCTCGACGTGCTGTTCTGGTGGGCGCATCAGGACGTGGCGACGCTCTACTTCGAGGATTGCCTGGTGCCGGAGGAGGTCGCCGAGGCGCTGCGCGAGGTGCCCCCGGCACGCCGGCTCGCCGCCTTCCCGATGAGCCAGTTCGCCGCGCGCTTCCACGCCGAGAACCCGAAGCTGAAGTTCCTCGACATCGAGACCGCCGAGGGCCGCAAGACCCTGATGCTGGTGCTGCTGCTGCAGGCGGCGCAGCGCCCCGACCTGCTGCGCTACATCCCGCAGGAGCAGATCGACGCGCTGCTCGCCCCGGACGCTTCCGGCGGGGCCTCGGAGCTCGAGCTCTTCGTCAACGCCCTTCTCGAAGAGGGTGATGAGCCCGCCCTCCAGCCCACCGTCCAGCCCATTGCCCTGCCCCGCGCCCGCTACGCCGCGGCGCTGCGCCGCAAGTACTTCGACCTCGGCAGTCGCGCCTTCCTGACCTTCGACCAGGCCGGCAACCGTTTCGAGGCCGCCGCCATGCCGCTGCCCGATCCCGCCCGCCGCGAGGTCGACGTGCAACTCATCGGCCCGCTGGCCAAGGCCTCGGGCCTCGGCCAGGCCACGCGGCTCTCGGCCGAGATCCTGCGCGCCACCGGGCTCGACGTGCGCGGCGTCGACTTCGACCTCGACAACCCGGCGCCCGAGGGCTTCTCCTCGGAGACGCTGATCGAGGATTACGGCCCGGCCAAGATCAACCTGCTGCATCTTAACGCGGAATCCGTGCCGCTGGCCTATGCCTACCAGCCCGATGTCTTCTCGGGCGCCTACAACATCGGCTACTTCTTCTGGGAACTCGACATGCCGGCCTATTGCCACTACCTCGGCATGTCGCTGCTCGACGAGATCTGGGTCTCCACCGACTACGGGCTGCGGATCTACAAGCCGGGGGCCGAGGGCAAGCCGGTGGTCAACGTCGGCATGTGCTACGAGGAGCACCCCGACATCACCCGCGAGACCGCCCGCGGCTTCGTCGAGGCGCGCTTCGGCTTCGATGCGAGCCACCACGTCTGCCTCGTCGCCTTCGACAGCTTCTCCTTCGTGCAGCGCAAGAACCCGGTGGCGGTGCTGGAAGCCTTCCAGCAGGCCTTCGAGGGCGTGCCCGAGGCGCGGCTGGTGGTGAAGACGCAGAACCGCACCAAGGTGTTCGACCCGGTGCAGGTGGCGCTCTGGAACCGCGTCGACGCGATCATCGAGAGCGATCCGCGCATCGTCGTGATGAACGAGACGCTGAGCTACCGCGACCTTCTGCAGCTCAAGGCCGGCTCGGATTGCTACATCTCGCTGCACAAGTCCGAGGGCTGGGGCTTTGGCATGATCGAGGCCATGGCGCTGAAGGTGCCGGTGATCTGCACCGCCTATTCCGGCAACATGGACTTCTGCTCGGACGAGACCGCCTGGCTGGTGGACTACGAGGAGGTGCCGCTCGAGCAGGGCGACTACATCTTCGTGCGCGAAGGCTCGCTCTGGGCCGAGCCCTCGGTCGCCGATGCCGCCCGCCAGCTGCGCGCCGCGCGCGACAACCCCGAGGCCAGCCGCGCCAAGGCCGAGGCGGCCTATTCCCACATTCGGGAGAATTTCTCGGTAGACGCCATCGCCGGACGCTACGGCGGGCGGCTGCGGGACATCCTCGCCGAGCTGCAGGCGCCGCGGGCGCGCTGAGCCCGGGGCGTCAGACCCAGCGGCCCACTGCCAGCACCGCGCAGGCGGTGGCGACCCGCGCGCCGCTGAGATCCCAGGCCGAGATCTCGGCGCTGCCCGCGGCCACCGCGCCGACCGAGAGCAGCTGCGCCGCCCCCGAGGCACAGCTGCCACTCACCACGGGCGGCGCGGCAAACCCCGCCGGGTAGCTCCAGCCGACCGCCCCCGCCGCGCTGCTGGTCAGCCTATGCCAGCAAAGCTGCGTGCCGTCCGCCAGCCGCAAATAGCTGCCCTCGGCGCCCGAGCCCTGCTCGAGCAGCGCGCCGGTGCTCTCGCCGGCCGCCTGCGCCACCGTGCCGAGCACGCCCGAGCCGCCGAGCGCGCCATCGACCCGCGCGCCCTGCGGCAGATGCGCGACGCCGGTGGCCGCAGAAACGCTCAGCCCGGTCCGCCAGGTCGCGCCATCGCCCGAGACCTTCACCGCGAAATCATCGCCCCCGGCGCAGCCCATCTCGGCACGGCCCGACCAGCCGGACTGGAAGAGCAGGCTGGCGGCATCCCCCACCGCCGCCTTGTTGATCTTCAGCTGGTGACCGGCGCCGACGTGGCTGAGCAGCGTCGCCTCCGAGGCCACCGCCAGCCGGTTCACCGCGTCGGGCGCGGCATTCACCCCAAGCTCGAGCATCTGGCCCCGGCTGGGCAGCGGCATCTCCTGCCAATCGCCCCCCTGCCAGACCAGCGCCGCCGCCTCGTCGAGCACGAAAGCCCGCCAGCCCGGCCCCGGCGCGAGGAACTGCCAGGCCGTGCCGTCCCAGAAGGCCAGCGCCCCGCCCTGCCCCGACCAGGCGCCGCCGGCATCCGCGGGCAGCAGGTAGCGCGCCCCGGGCGCGGGGGCGGCAGGCGGCTCGGAAAGGTTGCGGCTCTGCACCGCCAGCTGCACCAGCGCGTCGAGCCGCAGCAGCGCCTCGTTGTGGGTGACGTGCTTCTGCGCCTGCGCCGGGGCGAGATAGGGCAGTGAGAGATTGGCGGACAGATCGGACATGCGGCGGCTCCCTGCGCGATACCCCCTCGCGGAGGCTCATGGCAGGCAGGGTAGGCGCAGCGCCCTTAAGCGGATCCTGCCCCGCCGCGCGCGCAAGGCGCAACGGCCCGGGCGGCCCTTGGGGACGCCTTGAGAGAGGATCGATCCGGGCGAAATCGCCCGGATCAGAGACTGTTTTCGGCTCCGGCCCTCAGGCCAGCTCGAGCCGCGCCCCGGTCATCAGGTCGAGATCGATGCCCAGCAGCACCAGGTCCGATCCGCCCGCGGTCAGCAGCAGATCGTCGCCGTCCTGCACGAAGGCCGCTTCCGCCTCTGCCGCATCGGCAAAGTCGAAGCCCTCGAGGCGCAGCGTGTCCCAGCCCTCGAAATCGGCGATCGTGGCGCTGCCGCCGCTGGTGAAGACGAACAGATCCGCATGGGTCCCGCCGACCAGCACGTCCTCGCCGATGCCGCCGTCGAGCACGTCATCGGTGCCCTGGCTCCGCATCCAGGCCTCGTAATCGGCCTCGGTGCCGGCGGTGAACTCGGCGCTCTGGGCAAAGCCCTGCACCACCTCGGCGCGGCTCATGCCGTTGTCGAGCCGCTCGGTCCAGTTCGCCAGCCCCGTGGCATCGGCCTCGCGGCCCAGCACGTTGTTGTAGAGCAGGTTGACGAAATCACCGTTGTCGAGCGCGCCGTAGGTGTTCTGGAACTCGCGGCTCTGCACGAATCCGTCGACCACCCCGAGATAGGACTGCCCGTCGGCCAGCCGGCCGCTCCAGTTGTCGAAGCCGGTGACATCCGGCGCGCGGTCCAGCGTCGCCTGGTAGAGCCGGAAGACATCGTCCCCCCAGGAGGCCACAGTCTCGCCGGTCATGGCGTGGTGGTGGATGCCATAGGCCGCCGCATCCGCCGCGGTGTTGCCGATGAACTCGGGACTCTGCGAGAAGCCCAGCACCACCTCGGGGCGGCTCCAGGAACCATCATCGAGCCGCGCGGTCCAGTTCGCCAGCCCGGTGGCATCGGGGTCGCGATCCAGAACGTTGTTGTAGAGCAGGGTGACGAAGCCCTCGTTGTCGAGCGCACCGTAGGTGTTCTGGAACTCGGGGCTGCCGGTGAAGCCGGCCGCGACCTGCTCGAGCGTCATCTCGCCGCTCTCGAGCCGCTCCGACCAGTTGCCGTAGCCCTCGAGGTTGGGGGCGCGATCCAGCGTAGCCAGGTAGAGCCGGTAGACCGTGTCGCCCTCGGCCGGGCGCTCGAGAGCATGATCGCCGAAGAGCACGTCATCGCCCGCGCCGCCAAGCAGCGTGTCCGACCCGCCCCCCCCGATCAGGGTCTGATCCACCGTGCCGGTGCCCTGCAGCAGCTCGTCCGCCGCCGTGCCCTGGATCAGCGCCGCCGAAGAGACGAGGTCTCCTGCCGCCGCCTCGCCCGCGATGGCGTCGAGCTTGAGGTTCTCGCCATCCATGCGCACCGTGTAGCTCAGGTCGCCGGAAATCCCCGCGCCCGAGAAGCTGACCTCGTAGACCCCGTCCGGCAGCACCAGCTGGTAGCCGCCTGCACCCCAGCTGGTGGTGGTGTAGGTGCCCGCGGCGCCGGTGGCGGTGACGGTGATGCCGCCCAGCCCCTCGCCCATGTCGTAGAAATCATCGCCGTCGGCATCGTCGATCACCACGCCCAGCAGCTGCGACTGGTAGTCCGCGCGGGTGCCAAAATCCTGCGTCATCGCGTAGGGGCCGATTTTGCCCGAGGCGGCGGCGACGCCGATGCCGATCTCGGTCACCCCCGAGGAGAGAATGGCGTTGCGGTGCCCGGCCGGGCTCTGCATGCCGCCGGGGTCGGCGCCCCAGTCGATGTAGAAGGCCGCGTGGCTGTGCAGCGGATCCTCGGCATAGGAAAAGACGTTCTCGTTGAGCCGCGTCCAGCCGGTGTAGCCCGCCGCCACGACCCGATCGCGCAGCACCGGCTCGTCGCCGATCTGGTGCGCCTGGGTCTCGGTGTCGATCATCAGCTGGGTGTGGCCGTCGGCGGCATCGGCCAGGGCGCTGTTCCAGGCCAGCGGCGCCACCGGGTCATAGGCGGCGAGCTGCTGCTTGAAGAGATCGAGGTCGACGCCGAAGTAGTCCAGCGCCTGGGTGATGTTGGCCTGGGCGCCGGTGCCGCTGGCGGCGTCAGTGATCAGCGCGTCGAACTCCCCCGTGGGATCGAGGCGGGCGCGGTTGATGTATTCCAGCATCTGCTGTTCAAAGGCGGTGGGGGTCTGGGTCGACATGATGTCCTTCGTGTTTTTACTCTGGTGCTTGGGAAATTCCGAACTTCTGAACTCTGAAACCGCTGGAAGCCGGGCTTACAGGTAGGTCTAACTTGCCAAAGCTAGCTCACTCCCCCCTCACCGGCCACAGGCTTGACGGGGTTTCGCGCGAGCCCCGTATAGGCCCGACACTGCCCTGACACTGGCTGGCCCTAGACCAGCAACATGTCATCGTGAATATCAGATTGAAGCACCCCCTGCAGGGTGACGCTGCTGCCTTGGGCGGAAAACGCCACCCCCTGCTCTCCCTGCTCCAGATGCGCCCGGATCTCCGCCGCCGAGCCGAAACCGAACCCCTCGAAGACCAGCAGGTCCCAGCGTTCGAGATCGGCCACCACATGGGTGCCCCGCGCCTCGGCGCGAAAGACGAAGCGGTCCGAGAGCATGCCGCCGACCAGCAGGTTGGCGCCGCCGCCGCCGTCGAGCAGGTCGTCCTCTCCGGGCCCGCGCAGGAAAGCCAGCAGGTCCGGGGCGCTGCGGGCGGTGAACTCGGCGCTCTGGGAAAAGCCGCGCACCACCTCGGCGCGGGTCATCCCCGCCTCGAGCCGCGCGGTCCAGTTGGCCTGCCCCGGCGCGTCGCCCTCGCGACCCAGCACGTTGCGGTAGAGCTGCGCGACAAAGCCCGCCGCGTCGAGCGCACCGTAGCTCTGGCGGAACTCGGCGCTGGCGGTGAACCCCTCGACCACCTCCAGAAACGGCCGGCCCTGCGCCAGCCGGGCGCTCCAGTTCAGCAGGCCCGGCAGGTCGGGCGCGCGGTCCAGAACCGCCTGGTAGAGCCGGAAGACATCGTCTGCCCAGCCCTGCTGCAGCGCCTCGCGGCTGTGCCCGGCCGCCCCCGCGGCACTGGCGGCGATGAACTCGGGGCTTTCGGAAAACCCCAGCACCACCCGCTCGCGGCTCAGGCCTGCCTCGAGCCGCGCGGTCCAATTGCCCAGCCCCTGCGGCTCGGGCTCCCGGCCCAGCACGTTGCGATAGAGCAGCGTCACGAAACCGGCGTCATCGGGGGCGCCATAGGTCTGGCGGAACTCGGGCGCGCCGGTGAAGCCCGCCGCCACCGAGACAAGATCGCGCTCGCCCGAGAGCAGCCGCGTGCTCCAGCTCCAGAGCCCGGTCGCGTCGGGGGCGCGGTCCAGCGTGGCGCGGTAGAGCCGGTAGACCGAAGCCGCGACCGGATCAAAGCCGGGATCGCTCACCGCGCCGCTCAGCACATCGTCTCCCGGCCCGCCGAGCAGCAGGCTGCCGGCGGCGGTCGGCGTTCCACCCGGAGAGCCCCCTGGACCTTCGCCCGGCGGCTCCTCCGGCGAGTCAGGCTCTGATCCGGGCTCTTCCTCCTCCGGCACCTCCTCCACCGGCTGCGGCTCGGGGATCGGGCTGGTGCCCAGATGCCACAGGTCGCGCAGGTCCCCGATGTCGAAATCCGCCGCCGAGAGCGGGGTGCCCGCGGCGCTGCGCACCTGCAGCACGTCCCCGCCGATCTTGATCCGCGCGCCGGTGGAACTGGGGGTGATGGTCAGCGCCGCCACCGTGTAGAACCGCCCCATGCCCGAGAGGTCGATGCGATCCACCCCCGGCTCGAAATCGTCGATCCGGTCAAGCTCGCCATCGCCGCCGATCACGAAGACATCCGCCCCGGCGCCGCCGTGCAGCCGGTCCCGCCCCGGCCCATCGATCAGCACGTCGTCCCCGCCGCCGCCGCGCAGCGTGTCATCGCCTGCCCCGCCCGCGACCTGGTCATTGCCCGCGCCGCCCTGCCAGCTGTCCGCCCCGGCGCCAAGCTGCAGCCTCGCGCCGATCTGCCCCAGCTCGGCGCGCAGCAGGCTGATCCCGCCCCCGGCGCCGGGCGGCCCCTCGGGCCAGCCGCCGGCGACGTAGACCTCGAGCGCGGTGCCGGCCCCGCTGCCGCTGCGCGCCAGCGCCAGCGCCGCGGGATCGCTCAGCGCCATGCCCGCGTCATCGGCCAGCGTTGCCAGGTGCAGAAGCCGCCCGCCCGGCAGCAGGGTCAGCAGGCTGAGGCCGTCGTCGCGGCCACCCGCCACCAGGTAGAGCTGCCCGTCCACCGTGAGGCTGGCCAGCGCGGTGACCCCGGCGAAGCGCGTGTGCAGATCGTCGCCGACAAGATCGGTGACCCGCATGCCGCCCTCCGCCGCCAGCGCCACCACCGCCAGGTGCCCCGAACCCGCGCCGATCAGCGCATAGCTCTGCCCGGCCACCCGGGTGACCTCGAGCAGGGTCGGCGTGTCGAGAAAGAGCCCGTCGTACACCCGCAGCTGGCGCATGTCGCCGAGCGCGCCGGAGGGCGATATTTCCCATGAATAGAGACTGTTTTCCCCGGGCGAGAGCGCCAGCACTCGGCCCTGCGCGCCAAGCTCCGCCACCGCCAGCGCCGAAATCGGGCCCGTGCCGCCAGCCGCGGCCACCGAGCGCAGCACGCCCCCGGCTCCGGCCTGCCAGACCTCGATCCCCGCGCCCTGCCGCGCCGCGCCGACCAGAAGATCCGCGCCGCCGCCCTGCCCCGGACGCACCGCCAGATCCGCCAGCGCCCGCGCCGCGCCATCGCCGTAACGCAGCGAAACCCGCTCTGCGAGCGCGCCACCCGCGCCGAGCCGCCAGCCCTCGATCCCCGCGCCGGCGCCGCCCGGCACCAGCAGCAGATCTTCGCCGCCGATCTCTGCGGCGAGCAGCCGGCGTGGCGCGGAAAGTCCTGAATGAGAGCCTGCATAGCCCTGGACCGCGGTGATCCCCAGCCCCGCCGACCAGCCCAGCAGCCCGGACCCGGCGCTGTAGAGATGCAGGCCGCCCTCCGCAGGCCACGCCCGCAGCGCCGATATCCCCACCATCTGCGCCGCACCCGCCGGAGCGAGTGCGCCCCCGGCAAACTGCGTCGTCACATGGCGGAGCTGCGCCATTTCGGCTCCTCGGTCCTGACCGGCATGAGCTCCAGCTATGCCCGCGCGACCCTCGCCACGTGGTTAACGCCGTGCCCTGAAATCCGCGCAAAATGTCTCGCATTGTCGAGAACTGCCGCGCGCGGTTGCGCGCTCCGCCGCGCTCCGGCATGACCTAGGGCAAGAGCCCCGGCAGAGAGACCCTCCATGCGCGCGCCCCAGCCCCCCTCGGGGCAGACCCGGATCACCATCCTGCTGGCCACCTGGAACGGCGCCGCGCACCTGCAGGAGCAGCTCGAGTCCTACCGGGCGCAGACCCATGAGACCTGGGATCTCTGGGTCAGCGACGACGGCTCCAGCGATGGCACGCCGGCGATCCTCGAGGCCTTCCGCGCCGCCGAGAGCCCCCGCCGCGAGGTGCGCATCGTCGCGGGGCCGCGACGCGGCCATGCCGCCAACTTCCTGTCGCTGCTGTGCCACCCCGAGCTGCCCGCCGGTCCGGTGGCGCTCTCGGACCAGGATGACGTCTGGCTGCCCGGCAAGCTGGCGCTGGCGCTCGCGGCGCTGAAAAATGCCGGGCCGGTGGCGCTCTACGGCGCGCAGAGCATCCACACCGACCAGGCGCTGCGCCGCATCGGCGGCTCGCGCCCGCCACGTGGCAGGCCCTGTTTCGGCAATGCGCTGACCCAGAACGTGGTGAGCGGGCACAGCGCCACGCTCAGCGCCGGGGCGCTCGAGCTGGTGCGCCGCGCGGGCGTGCCCGAGGGCATTCCCTACCACGACTGGTGGCTCTACCAGCTGGTCAGCGGCGCTGGCGGCGAGATCGTCATCGACCCGGCCAAGGTGCTCTATTACCGCCAGCACCTCAGCAACGCCATGGGCGCGCACCAGGGTCTCTCGGCGCGGCTGGTGCGGGCGCGGCAGGTGCTGGGGCGGACCTACGCGAACTGGATGGCCGCCAACCTCGCGGCGCTGGAGAGGGTCTCAGGGCTGCTCACACCGGAGAACCGCGCTCTGATCGAGACCCTGCGCGCGGAGCGACCGCAACCGGGGCTGTCGCGGATGCTGACCTTCCGCCGGCTCGGCCTGCACCGGCAGACCCGGCTGACCACGGCGAGCCTCTACCTCGCTGCAGCGCTGGGGCGGGTCTGAGCGTAACAGTCTCTAATCAGGGGCAATATGACCAAACGGCGGGCAAGTTCAGGCGCGGCGCTTCATGTTCTCCTCGTGCTCGCGGATGCCCCGGTCGACGTCGTCGTGGAAGGTCAGATGACCGTTTTCCAGCACAACCACCGCGTCGCAGAGCTGGCTGATCTGCTTCATCGAATGGCTCACCACCACCGCTCCGGCGTTGCGCATGCGCTCCTTAAAGAGCGCGTCGCTGCGCGCCTTGAAGGAAGCATCGCCCACCGCGGTGATCTCGTCCACGAGGTAGGTGTCAAAGGCGATACCCATGGAGGTGCCGAAGGCGAGTCGCGATTTCATTCCCGAGGAATAAGTCTTCAGCGGCAGGTGGAAATGCACACCGAGCCCGGCGAAATCCTCGACGAAGGCAATGAGCTCGTCGGTGTCGACGCCGTAGATTCTCCCAATGAAGCGGCAATTCTGCGCGCCGCTCAGCTCGGGATGAAAGGAGCCAGCAAAGCCCACCGGCCAGGAGATCGAGCCCGAGGAACTGATCTTGCCCGAGGTCGGCGGCTCGGTGCCGGCGATCATCTTCAGCAGCGTCGACTTGCCCGCGCCATTGCGTCCCAGGAGCCCCACCGAGCGACCGCTGGGGAAGGTCATGGAGACATTCTCCATGATGGTCTTGCGCTTGCCTTCCATGACGAAGGTCTTGCTGACGTTCTCGAAGCGGATCATCTCCGGCGCGCCCTCAGCGGCGGTCCTTGACCGAATAGGCCAGCAGCACCGCGGTCGACCAGAGCAGGAAAAGGAAGAGCGAGACCACCATCAGGAGCGTGAGACGGCTCGGGTATTCGGCGGTCTCGGCGCTGGTCGGCTTCATGTAGGCGGCAAGGTAGCGGCTCTTGCGCTTGGCCTCGGCGAGCGCGCTGTCATAGGCGGCCAGCGCCGAGAGGTACGCGCGCTCGGCAAACTCCCGGTCGACCGAGAGCCGCTCGTAGTCGCCCACGAGATCGGCAAAGACCTGGCCGTTCGCCCCCGAGCCCTCGAAGCCGAGCTTCTGGCGCTCGGCCGAGATGCGGGTGCGGATCACGTCGAGCCGGCGCTCGGCCTGGGCGACGCGCGGGTCGTTCTGCTGCGAGGTCTCGCGCAGGAGGTCGAGCTCGATGATCTGCTCGGCTTCCTGCGCCTGCAGGTTGCTGAGCAGCCCGGCCTGGCTCTGCAGGTCGATCTGCGGGTCGATGATCTGGGTCTCGTTGCGGAAGCGGGTGACTGTCTCGCGCGCCACCTTGAGCCGCTCGACCGCCTCGTCGAGCTCGTCGCGCGAATAGCTGATCGCATCGGCCCGGGCCACGGCGCTGAGCTCGTTGATCACGTCCGCGCTCTCGTCGAGCAGGGTCTGGGCGATCAGCGTCGCATCCTCGGGACGGAAGGCGCGCACCTCGACCTCGATCAGCCCGGCGCTGTAGGAGATGCGGACCATATCGCCCCAATAGGCCAGCAGCTGCTCGATCGAGGCATTCTTCTCGAGCTTGAATACCGGGTCCCAGCCCTCGGGCGACCAGATCGCGTGCAGGTCGATCTTCTTGTCGATGTCCGAGACCAGCTTCTGGCTCTGAATGAACTCGTAGAGGATGTCGGTGTCCGAGGAACTCGAGCTCGAGAGGTTCGTCAGCCCGCCCAGCAAGTCGACCGCCGAGGCGGCGTCCTCCTGGCGCACGGTGAAGCCGACCTTCGAGGCGTATTGATCCGCCGCCACCAGCCAGAGGTAGAGCGCGGTGAGAATACCCGGCAGCACGACGCAGCCCAGGAAGCTCAGCAGCATCAACCGGTGCCTGCGCTGGGGCTTCGCCGCCCCCGCCGGAGGGCGGGCCGGAGCTTGGGTTACGGCCTTCGGCCCCGGTTTCTGGCCGGGTGCCGGCACGACCGCCGGGCGCGGCAATCCAGCTGCGGCCTTTTGCTCGGCGGGGCTGCTGGGCTGGGCGGAACCGGGCTTGGCCTGCCCTCCCTGCTGCGGCTGCGCCTGCTTGGCAGCCTTGTCCTTGGCGGGTTGTGTCAAACGAGCCCCATGGGAATGTCATTTACCTCAAGGCGATGCTAATACACCTCAGACGCACAAGATACCAGTTTCCGGAAGACCCCACGCATGAGCACCGAAGGTTTTGCGCCCCCCCCCCAGACGCCTGCCACGGCCACGGTTTCCGGCCGGCGCTCCTTTCCCGGCGCGCGCTCGGTCGCGGCACTGATCCTGCGCGAGATGGCCACCAGCTACGGCCGCTCGCCGGGCGGCTACATCTGGGCCATCCTCGAGCCGATCGGCGGCATCGTGATGCTGTCTCTGGCCTTTTCGGCCTTCCTGCGCCACCCCAGCCTCGGGATCAGCTTCCCGATGTTCTACGCCACCGGTATGATGCCCTTCGTCATGTACAGTGAGTTGCAAGGCAAGATCGCCAGTTCGTTGAACTTCTCGAAACCGCTGCTGGCCTATCCGACGGTAACGTTCGTCGATGCCATCGCCGGGCGCTTCATCCTGGCGGTGATGACCAAGCTGCTGGTCAGCTACATCATCTTCGGCGGCATCATGCTGATCTACGAGACCCGGGTGACCCTAGACTTCCTGCATATCTTCGAGGCCTTCGCCCTGGCGGGGCTGCTCGGGCTGGGGCTTGGCACGCTCACCTGTTTCGTCTTCACCCGCTTTCCGCTGGCGCAGCAGGCCTGGGGCATCGTCACCAAGCCGCTGTTCCTGGTCTCTGGCATCTTCTACCTCTACGAGACCATCCCCCATCCCTACCAGAGCTACCTGTGGTACAACCCGCTGGTGCATATCATCGGCATCATGCGCAAGGGTTTCTACCCGACCTATGACGCCAATTACGCCTCGCCGGTCTACGTGCTCTCCATCGCGCTGATCAGCCTGACCCTCGGTCTGCTGCTGCTCCGGCGCTACCATGCCGAGATCCTGAACCGCTGAGCCTATTCTCCTCCACTGTCCTATACTTCATCCATCCGGAACCACATGCCCACGCTTTTCCTCCATGTCGGTCTGCACAAGACTGGCACCACCAGCCTGCAGAAGGCCTTTTTCGACAATCGCGCCGCGCTTGAACGCCAGGGGTTTCTCTACCCCCGCACGGGCCTTTCCCAGAAGCCGGTGAACTGGGGGCACCACGAACTGGCCTATGCCCTGCGCCATCGGCCCCAAGGAACCGAGATATGGCAGGCTCTGCGCAAGGAAGCTGGTGACGCCGGGCTGCCGAACGTGGTGGTCTCTTCCGAGGAGCTTTCGCTTCTGCCCTTCGCCAACCTGCCCGGGCCCGCACCCTTCAAGCTGATTTCCCAGATCTTCGAAGGCTACGATGTCCGGCTGATCTGCTACCTGCGGCCGCAGGCGGAGATGATCGCCTCGCTCTACAACCACCATGTCAAATCGGTGGGCGAGAAACGCGACATTCTCGAGTTCATTGCCCAGGTCGCCCCCCGCCTCGACTACCAGAACTACCTGAACGTGGCCGCCCATGGACTCGGCACCGGCGCCATCGAGGTCCGGCTCTATCAGAAGAGCCACATGAAAAACGGCGACATCATCTCCGACATGGCCGATCGGCTCAGCATCGATCTCACCCGCGGGTTCACCATACGTCAGGCAGCACTCAACTCCGGGCTGACGCGCGAAGGCCTGCAGGCCATGCTCGAGGCCAACCGCCGGCTCGCCGGCGACCCCGAGCAGCTCAAGGCTGAGCGCACCGCCATCATCGAGCGGCACCGCGCACCAGCCTTCTACCGCCACCAGCTGCTTTCGGACGAGATGCTGCAGGTGATCGAAGCGCTCTATCGCAACAAGAACCGCCAGATTGCCCGCCGCTTCCTCGGACGCGACGAGCCCCTGTTTGCCCTCAGTTCCGAAGCTGAAGCCCTGGCGTAGAGACCAACCGCGCCTCGGCGAGCGCGCCCAGCAGATCGGCGGGATCCATACGCGTCCCCTGCGGCACCGGCAAGAGCGCCCCGGGCGCGCCCTGCGCCAGGGCCCTGGCCACCGCCTCGCCCTGTGCGCCGAGATCGAAGCTCACCACCGGCAGGCCGGTGGCCAGCATCTCGTGGGTGGTGAAGGAGAAGGTCTCGGGCCAGATCGAGGGCATCAGCCAGCCCGAGATCCCGTAGCGCGCCACCAGCCCCGGCAGGTCGCGCAGCTCGTAGCTGCCATGCACGAGGCTCGGCGGGGCGAGCTTGTAGGACGGATCGATATGGCCCAGCACCACAAGTCGCGCGGCCCCCGAGCGCGCGAGATCGCGGCTCAGCTCCTGCAAGAGCGCCACGCCCTTCTGCTCGCCGATATTGCCCAGCACGCCGATCACCGGCGCGCCATCGGCCCCGTTGCCCGGCGCGATGCGTGGCGGCGTGGCGGGCAGCACATGCGGCACCACGGCGATGCGCCCCGCGATCTGCGGATAGGCCTGCAGCAGGATGTCCCGGCTCGAGCCGGAGAAGACCACCACCCGTTCGGCGGCCTGCATCAGCCGGCCCCAGGCTTCCTGCCAGTCGCACAGCGAGGCCAGCTTGCCGCCGGGCCGCTCGTAGACATGCGCCGGGTCGGCCTCGAGCGGGCCGCCCGCCACCGGCACGCCGCGGTAGAGGCCATCGGCACCCAGCAGCGTGTAGGAGGGGCTCACCGGGAAGAAGTCGTGCAGCAGGATCTCGACCGGGTGCCTGCCCTGCCCGTCCTGCCGGTCCGCCAGCCGCAGCAGCCGGTCCGGCAGCTCCGAGGCATCGCGCTCATGCACGCCGCAGGAATAGACGATGCGCCGCTCGGGCAGCAACGCCACCAGTCTCTCGACAAGGGCAAAATCATTGGTCAGCCCCTGGGTGATCCCCGTGGCCCCGTAGAGCTCGAGCTTCCAGCGATGGCCCTGCCCGACCCGCAGCACCAGCGCCGCGCGCCCCGCAGCCACGTCCTGCGCGATGCGGCCCTGCAGGTAGGTCTCGGCACCGCCGCCGAGCGCATGGGCGAGGTAGACCGGCACGGGCCCCGCCTGCAGCGCGGCCTGCCGCCGCGCCGCCAGCACCAGCCCCAGCGCCAGCCGCGGGGTGTTGAGCGGGTCGCGGCGGATGAACTCCTGCACCTCGGCGTCATAGCCCGGGTAACGCCCGGCGAGCACCCGCAGGTTGCGCTCGAGCAGCCGCTGCTTGTCGGCGCTGCCGAAGGATTGCCCGCCGCGGTGCTCGACGAAGAGATTGGGCGCGCAGAGATGCCGCCCGCCAAGCTCGGCCACCTTGCGGCACCAGTCGTTCTCCTCGCCGTAGCCGCGGCCGAAGACCGTGTCGAACTGCGGCACGCGGGCAAGGAAGCGCGGCGCCAGCGCCATGCAGAAGCCGACCCCAGTGGGGGCCTCGGCGAGCCCGGCACGCGGGTCGAACCCCGCCGCCACGCGGTCGAGCGCATCGACATCGCCGGGCGCCAGGTCGTTGCGCTGGCAGATCACCGGCACGGTGAAGATCTCGGCATCGTTCGACATCGGGGTGACCGAGGCCACATCGGGGTCGGCCAGTGGCGCCAGCAGCCGCGGCAGCCAGCCTGCGGGCACCATGGCGTCGGAATTGACCAGCACCACCGGATCCTTGGGCCAGTGCTCCAGCGCCTCGGTGAAGCCGCGGTTGACCGTGCCGATGAAGCCGAGGTTCTCGGGGTTCTCCAGCAGGGTGACCTCGGGCCGCCCCTCGGCCCAGGCGCGCAGGAAGGGCAGCACCTCGGGGTCGGGCGAGGCGTCGTCGATCAGCAGCAGTCGCCAAGCCGTGCCGGAGTGCGTCGCAATCCGCTCGAGCGCCTCGGGCAGCAGGTGGAAGGCATTGTAGACCGGCAGGATCAGCGTCGCGGCCCGCTCGGGCGGCGAAGGCGGTGGCACCTCCGGCAGCAACGCCGAGATCATCTCCACCGCCTCCGAGCGCGGCACCAGCCCGAGCCGCTCCTTGACCACCTCGCGCGCGCCGAGATCGCCCTGCCATTTCCAGCGGTAGATCACCGGCGCCAGCGCCCCCAGCGTCGCCACGAAGCGCAGCGCCATGGGCAGCCGCGCCCGCATAAGCGTGGCCTGGGAGAAGCCTGGCAGGCTTTGGCCGGCCCTGGGCAGACCCTCGCCGCGCTCGGCGATGAGATCGATCGGCCCGGTCTCGCAGGGGATGTCGAGCGCAAAGCCGCGCCGCGCGCTGCCGCCCTGCACCAGGTCGGGCACCGTCCAGGCACGGGTGCGGTTCACCGCCAGCCCGATCCGCTGGGCCTCGGCCCAGCCCTCCACGTGGATGCGGTGCCGGCGCAGGGCGATGCGGGTGATCTCGCCGTAGGCGGCGCCGCCTTCATCGGTGAGCGAGGTGCCCGGGAGATCCCGCGCGATGTTCATCTCGGCATAGCGCTCGAAGATGCGGTAGATCCGGCCCAGCAGCACGCGTCGTCTCCTTCAGTCTTCCGCCCGGCTTACGGGGCAGACCGCCCCGCCGCAAGCCGCAGCTCCAACGGGGCGCCGCGCGAAAATGTTTCGCAGCGAAACAAATGCCGGAACAGAGCCTGTCATGGTGTTTATCCGCCGAACCGGGTCGAGAGCCAGGCGGCGAGATCCGCGCCCAGCTCTGCATCCGCGCCCGGCCCGTCGATTTCGAGCCGTGAGCCGCGGCGGCGCAGGGTGAGCCCCGGCCATTGCGCCAGTGTCTCAGGCGTAGGCTTCGGCTCTACTTCAGGGATTTGGCTCTGCATTGGCGCGAGCTCGGAGACCGGCTTCGCCGCCATGCAGCGGGTCAGGATCTCGCGCTCCGCCGCGGCATCGGCGGGGGGCGCGGACTTCAGCGCCTGCGCGATCTCCTGCGCGAGTCCCGGACGGTCGCGTAGCTGCTGTGCCAGCTCCAGTCCGGCCCGCTCGCTCAGAGCCTCGGGGAAGCGCAGCACCCGGTCGAGGCTCTTCACGATGGCGATGAAGGAATTGATCTTCGAGCGCCGTGCCCGCGGCACCGAGGCGAAGAGCGTGGCCAGGGCGGACTTCTCCGAGGCGAAGACGCCGCGCTCGGCGGCCTTCACCACGATGCGCGCGCGCTCGTAATGGCTGAGGTTGGCGCGGATCTCGTTCTCCTCGATCATCGCGACATAGGCCGCGTGGCCGTCCTCGGGGCGGCGCAGCAGCGCCTGCACCGTGCCGAAACGCGCCTCGCCGGTCTCGTCTCGCAGCGCCGCCAGCGCCCGGCAGCGGCGCCAGCCCGAGAGCAGCCCGTAGGCGGCGCGGCCGGGCAGGGCGACCACCTCGATCGGCGTCTGCTGGCCGCGCGCCCGCAGGCTGTCGCGCAGCGCCTGCGCCTCCTCCGGGTCCTCGGCGATGCGGTCGCGCACCAAATGGGTCATCTCGATCTGCTCGAGGGGCAGCTCCAGCACCAGCTTGCCCTCGCGCCGCGCGGCCTCCCAGCGTTCCGAAAGCTCCTCGAGCGCGGCGCTGGCCGCCGCCCCCGCCGCCACGTCGGCGATCGGCGCCGCCCGCCGCGGGGCGGTGAACATGGATTTGGTCTCGAGCGCGGCTGCGGGTTCGCTGCTTTGCGGGCCGGTCTCGAGCGGGGTCAGTCTCTTGCGCTTGGCCATCCGTCTGCTCCTGTCAGGAAAGGGTCCAGGCACAAGCCCGCCCGAACTTGGTTAAGACGGGGTAAGCCCGTCGCGCAGAAAATTGTTTCGCAGCGAAACAGAGTCTCATTCGGCGGCCTTCAGAGCCTGTTCGTCGCGCCGCCAGCTGCCGAGCAGCAGCTGCTTCAGCGCTGCGTAGGTGGCGTCGAAGGTCTCGCGGCCGCGGGCGTAGGTCTCGCGGTTGAAGTCGCGGTAGTCGGCCTCGTAAATGCCGCGCACCTGCTCGCCGGCCTGGCCGATGAGCGCGGTGAAATCCTGCCGGTGCGGCGAGAGCACCGGGCCGAGGTAGGCCTGCATCAGCGCGGCGAGCTCGGCCTGCTGGGTCCCGTCGTAGCGGGTGATCACCGCGCGCACTGCGTCCCATTGGAACGACAGCCCGTCGCGGCCCAGGGCCCGGGCTGCCATGTTCTCGGCCTCTTCGATCGAGGAGAAGGTCGAATGCAGCATGTCGAAGAAGCGCCCCGTCGAGTCGAACTCGAGGAAGGAGGCGCCGAGCGGCACCAGCAGGATGTCGGCGGCGGCGAGCCCGTTGATCGTCAGGTAGCCAAGGGCCGGGGGCGTATCGAGGAAGATCACGTCGTACTGGTCGAGGATGCCGTCTTCCTCGAGGCTTTCGGTCAGCGCATCCCAAAGCTTCCAGCCGCGGCCCTGCATGCGCCAGACGGGGATCTGGAACTCGGCCCAGTAGAGGTTGAGCTGCGCGCCGATGAGATCGATGTTCGGCCAATGCGTCTTCTGCACGAGGTCCGGGGCCTTGACCTCCAGCGCCTCGGTCAGCGTGTCGTCGAGCGGCAGGGGGGCCTCGCCGCGGTCGAGCCGACGCTGGTTCTCGCCGCGCAGGTGACGACCGTAGTGGCGCGCCAGCAGCGGGAAGACCGTCTGCCATTCGTCCTCGACCTTGCCACCGAAGATCGAGGTCATCGAGCCCTGGCTGTCGAGGTCGATCACCAGCACCTTGTAGCCGTCGAGCGCCGCCGACATCGCCAGATGCGCGCAGGTCGAGGTCTTGCCGACGCCGCCCTTGAAGTTCGCCACGGCGACCATCTTGGCGGGCAGCCCCTCGGGGCGCCAGGGCAGGTAGTTCTTGGTCTTCGACCCGCCGGCGGCGAAATGCGCGCGCAGCCGCAGCACCTCCTCGAAGGTGAACCACTTGGCGCCGCCCTCGGTCTCGGAGCGGCCCTGCGGCAGCTCGGGGTTCTGTTTCAGCACCCGGCGGAAATGCCCCATGGCGACGGGGATGAGGTAGCGGGTGATCTCCCAGGTCGAGAAGAGCCGCAGGCTGCGGCCGCCGTTCTCCTCGAGCCCGCGCCCGGCAAGATCGCCCCGGCCCGCCTCGCAGGCCTGGGCGATGGCGGAGAACCCGGAGGTCTCGAAGGGCCTGCCGAGGGCGCTCAGTGCGGCATCGGGATCAATGTTGAAATAGGGGGGGAGCTCGGTCTTGATCTCGGCTTTCATGTCCCTGCTCGGCCTTTATGTGTGGCGTTTTTTGCAGGATAACGAAAAACTGCGCACATGAAAGCAAAAGCTGCACATCTACAGATTTTCTCCGCAAATTCACGGCTTTGGGAGAGGGCGGACCGATGTGATCCGGGGCAGCCCCTTTCTGCAGTGTTGTTATTTTTTGTTAGTTTATTCGTTACGGTCTGGGAAGACCTTTCCCAAGTCTCTGATATTGAACGGCAAAAATGCATCGCTGCGAGCAACCGCGACTCTGAACCCACGTTGGGCCGACTCTGAACCCACGGCAAAGCGACTCCGATCCCCCGAACTCGGGCTGGACGGGGACTGTGGATAAAACTAGGCTGAGCGTCACTGAAACCCCGAAAGCGGGCGGGCGCAGATCCGCCGCGAAAAACCGGGGGCCGGGCAGGCAGGACGGGACGATGAGCGCAGCGACACAGCCTCCCGCGCAGGGGGCGGACCACTCCGGCGGCGGGCTGCTGCCCGACCGTCATCCGACCGCCGACTTCTTCGTCTGTGACATCTTCGATGCCGCGCCCAAGGACGATCTCGGCTCGATGGAGCACCCGATCTTCTCGCTCTCGACCCGGCCCGACCGGCGGTTGCTGAGCTACGTGCACAACGGCACGCAGATCGACGTCATCCCCTCGGTCAAGGGTCGCGCCACGATCCACGACAAGGACATCCTGATTTATTGCGTCAGCCAGTTGATGGCGGCGCTGAACGCCGGCCGCGAGGTCTCGCGCACGCTGCAGCTCAAGGCGCATGACCTGCTGGTTGCCACCAACCGCGACACCTCGGGCGACGGCTATACCCGGCTCAAGGATGCCTTCGAGCGGCTCGCCGGCACCCGCATCACCACCAACATGACCACCGGCGGCCTCGAGACCACCCGCGGCTTCGGTCTCATCGAGAGCTGGGAGATCGTCCGCCGCTCGCGCGGCGGGCGGATGATCTCGGTGACGGTGACACTCTCGGAATGGCTGTTCCGCGCGGTGCTGGCGAAATCGGTGCTGACCCTCAGCCGCGACTACTTCCGCCTGCGCAAGCCGCTCGAGCGGCGTCTCTACGAGCTGGCGCGCAAGCATTGCGGCAAGCAGGCGAGCTGGCAGGTCTCGGTCGGCACATTGCACAAGAAGTCCGGCTCCGCCGCGCCGCTGCGGGTGTTCCGCGCCGCGCTGCGCAAGATGATCGCCGAGGCGACGCTGCCCGACTACACGCTGCGCGAGCTGCCGGGCGACCTCATCGTCATCGAGCGCCTGCGCGTCCCCCGCACGGCCACCACCACCGGACCGCATCTGTCGGAGGATGCCTTCGAGGCCGCCCGCGCCCTGCGCCCCGGCGCCGACGTCCACGCGCTCGCCGCCCGCTGGCGCGGCTGGTGGGAAGAGACCGGCCGGCCGCGCCTCGGCAATGCCGACGCCGCCTTCCTCGGCTGGGTGAAGGCGCAACGGTGAAGGTGAAGAGATGCTGACCTTCGACAAAATTGTTTCGCTGCGAAACAAGGCCGGACGGCTGCTCGGCCGGGGCAGGGGGGCGCCGCGCCCGCCCGAGCCGATCCACGAGCGGGTGGTGCTGTTCCACTTCCCGAAGACCGGCGGCACCTCGCTGCACCGCTTCCTGCTGTCGCATTTCCCGCGCGAGGCGATCTGCCCCGAGCGGCTGCGCAACCTCGACCGGTTCGACGCGGAGCAGCTTGCAGGCTATCGCTATGTCTCTGCCCACATGGATTACGAGCGGTTCAAGCTCATCCCCAGACCGCACTGCGCGATCACCGTGCTGCGCGAGCCAAAGGCGCGGGTCCTGTCGCTCTACTATTTCTGGCGCGCGCATTCCTGGCGGGTGATCGAGGCGCGCGGCCTGCACGGCCCGCGGCTGGCCAAGGAACTGGGGCTGCTGGAGTTCCTGCGCCACCGCACCGGCGGGCTGCCCTCGGACACCGACAACTACTACGCCCGCAGCCTGATCGGCCGGCATTGGGTCGGCCCGCGCGGCGAGATGCGGCTGAGCGACGAGGAGGCGCTGCCCTTGGCGCTGGAGCGGCTCGGGGAGTTCGACATCGTCGGCTTCACCGAGGACATGCCGGATCTGTTCCGCCAGGTGACCTCGCGGCTCGGGATCGCCATGCCCAGGGAGATGCCCTGGGCGCTGTCGTCGCAGGAGCGCGCCCGCCATCCGGACATGGAAGAGGTCACGCGCGAAGAGATCACTCCGGAGATCGACGCCGAGCTCGATCACCTGACGCGGCTTGACCGGGTGATCTACGAAGAGGCCAGGCGGCGGTTCGGGCGCCACTAGCCCAGGCGGCAGAGGTCACAAAGGTCTGTCTCTGGGTCTGGAAGATATCGTTTTGGAAAGAAAGCGACGCAATTTCGGCGCGGAGCCGAGATTGCCTCTCTTGTCAGAAAGGTTTGCCCTTCATGGGCCGCGCGCCGCTCTCTAGGCCCGCCAAGCTGCCGTTCGTGCAGGGTGCGGCGAACGGCAAGACGGGAAGCCATTGCTGCCGGTCCGGAATGATTTAGAAACATCGGCAGATTATGTGAATTCGGTATGTGGTTCAATGTCGCGAAATCTGGGTTCGTTACTCAATCCTGGCTCACCCAAGGCTATGGCTATCACGCTGGGTCGCAGAGCTTTTCTACATGAAATACTCATGGCCGCTTTGCTGTCACTAACGTTTCCGATTCCGAGCCTGGTTGGCGTCTACCTCTACTTTCACAGCAGCGATGTGAACCTTATCAGCCTCATGGTCGGCGTTGTCACCGTTTCCGCGGTAACGGCGATCCCCTTGATTTACTACGCCTCGCTAAGGCTCAACGCCGCTACCCTCGCCAGGGAAAGGGTCTATTCTGACGAGCCGGAGCGACTGATACACAAGCCGTTCGAGGGGCCGCTCCTGCTACGACGGTCCATCGTCGCGGGCTCGGTCAAATCCCGCATCCTCGCAATGTTCCCGGGATGCCTCGGTTTTGGCTTAGAATTCGCACTTATGTCTTATCTAACGGGCGCCAGCGCTTTCCTTTTCCTCTATGTCCCGATCGGCGGGACGCTCGTCATTCAAGCGGTCATCGTGGCAAATCTCCTTCGATAAACGACCGCTGTGGTCCGCACGGTGGCCACTCGCGCCAGCGGCAGCGAGGGGTCGCGTCTCCACGGGGAGACCGGCCAGAGGCAGCGCCTCTGACGAAAGGGGCAGAACTCTCTGGTGCTTTTCACCAGGCCGGGCATGAAAAAGGGACCGCGGCGGGGCCGCGATCCCTTGGAGGACTGAGGGGGGGAGCTGGGCCGGAGGGCCCGCCGCCTCAGACCAGCACCATCCCGGCGTTCAGATCGGCCATCGCCGTGTCGTGCAGCGTGACTGTGACGTCCTGGTCCATGAACACCAGGTCGTCGCCGACCTCGGTCATCTGGTCCATGGCCGCCTCCGCGCTGCCGTAGCCGAAGGCGCTGAAGTCGAGCATGTCCCAGCTCTCGAGATCGGTCACATCATGGCTGCTGCCGGCCTCGGCGCCAAAGACGAAGCGGTCCGAGAGCAGCCCGCCCGAGAGCGTGTTCGCCCCGCCGTCGCCCATCAGCACGTCGTCGGTGCCCTGCTCCATCACCCAATCGGTGACGTCATCGGCCATCGACATGCGGAACTCGGGGCTTTCGGAGAAGCCGAGCAACACCTCGGCCCGGCTCATGCCGCCGTCGAGACGGGCGGTCCAGTTCGCCAGCCCCTGCGCGTCGGCGCCGCGGTCGAGCACGTTCATGTAGAGCGCGTCGACATAGGCGGCATTGTCCAGCCCGCCGTAGTCGCGGGTGAACTCGGCGCTGCCGGTGAAGCCCGAGGCCACCTGCCCGAGCGAGAGCTCGCCGGTCTCCAGCCGCTCGGTCCAGTTGTAGAAGCCCCCCGCGTCGGGGGCGCGGTCGAAGGCGGCCTGGTAGAGGCGGATGATCTGGCCGCTTTCCGCCTCGGCGCTGCCCGTGGTGGCGAAATCGCCGTAGATCATGTCATCGCCGCCGCCGCCGCCGATGTTGTCCGCGCCCTGATCGCCGTAGAGCGTGTCATTGCCGCCCGCGCCGCGCAGGATGTCGTCACCCATGCCGCCCGAGGCCCAGTCGGCCATCATGCCGGTCGAGGCATTGACCAGGCCCTGGTCGCCGTCGGCCCAGCTGCCGGTGTGGATCTCGTCGTTGCCGGCGCCGCCGTAGATCGTGTCGGAGCCGTCGGCGCTGGCGTCGAAGGTCAGGCCAAGCGCGTCGGCGACGCGGCTGTCGTCGTCACCGGTGATGATGTCGTCCCCGGCGCGGCCGCGGATCACGTCATTGCCCGCGCCCCCGGCGAGGCCGTTGTCGTAGTCCGAGAGCATCAGCCCGCCCGCGGCGCCGCCATCGGCGGCATCGGCCAGGTTGTCGTCCTCGACCGAGGCATCGACGAGGTCCTCTCCCGCGCCGCCATGCAGCACGTCGCGGCCCGTGCCGCCCGAGATCGTGTCATTGTCGGCGCCGGCGGCGATGCTGTCGTTGCCGCCGCGGGCGTCGATGAAGTCATCGCCGGGGCCGGCGTTGAAGCTGTCGTCACCCTCGGTCAGGGTGATGCGCCCCGAGGTCATGGCGCGCTGCGCGGCGAAGAGCGCCATGGCCTCCTCGAAGCTGGCGCTCTCGATGTCGCCGGCGGCGGCGGGCAGGATGCCGGTATAGCCGTTGGTGCCGCCGTCGACCTCGCCGCCGGTGCCTTCGCCGATGCCGTCAGGCACTTGCACCCCGTGCAGCACGATCTCGCGCAGGGTCAGCGGCATGAGATCCTCGGCGGTGTAATCGGTCATCGACACCGGGCTGAAGAAATTCTCGTCATCGCCCAGGTCGTAGCTCTGGACGAAGGCCAGCATGCCGCTGCTGTCGGCCATGGGCATGGCGCCATCCGCGGCCGAGACCAGCGGCAGCAGCACGTCGCCGTATTGGCCGAGCCCCTCGATGACCTCGACCATGCCGTCGGCATCGGCGTCATCGGCCAGGGTGGGGGCGGTCGAGTCGATGGGGTTGCCGCCCTCGTCGAAGAGCCCGTGGATATGCTGCGCATGGGTCTGCGACGGGGTCATCCCGCTGGCCGCGATGGCCACGTTGAGATAGGCGCTGCCATCCTCCTCGGTGGCCATGGCAAGGACCGCGGAGGCCTTGACGCCGGAGCTGTTCAGGGCGGTGAAGTCGACGGTCCAGAAGGCATCAGCCCCGGACAGGAAGGTCTCGAAGGACCGGTAGGAAGGCGCCAGGTGGGCCATTGGTGATCTCCTCTCTCATCAGTGGTCGCACCGGAGGAGACACGGAAGGCCGGCGAGAAAAGTTTCCATCGGTCCCTGCACAGAGACGTGAACGCGCCGAGAGCAAGGCCCGGCGCGCAGGGTTTCTATTCCAACGTGATGTAGAGATCAGACAAAGATCATGTCTTGGCCGATCGCCTCCAGACGGGTAACGGTGAAGCGCACTCAAGACCCCCACATCCACAAACAACATGCTCTTGTCCAACACAGCCCGCGGGAACTGCCCTTGGTGGGTATTGGCCTTGTCCGGCTTATGCCGACACAAAGCCACACAGCGGAAGCACAGCATGTTGTGGCGGGCAGGATGGGTGACAGGGTACAGAGGAGCTCACAGCGATAGGCATCGGAACGCTGCGGACGGCATGCTACGCGACGGCGCGGGCTTCGAGGTTCGGAGGTCCGACGCCGGCGGACGCTTGGGCTGGTCGAGCGATCTTGTCTCTGCTCGGGCCTGTTTGAGTCCGCCGGCCGGTCATGGAGGCATGGGTGAGATATGGGTAGGCGCGAGCCGCAGGTGATTTTGAATTAGGCTAAAAGCATCGCACTGCAGCGGCTTAGGCCTGATCCACTTACAGCGAGAGAACGAGAAAGAATCTCGAAACCGTGGGCGTCTTGCCGGACCCGTCGGGCCACCTCTTCCAGCGTGGCCTCTAGGCTCGGCGCATAGCCCTGCGCCACCGGCCGCCGGTCCCTACGGATGATTCAGTCATCATCGATCACACGACCGGCGATCACGGTTCTCGCGCGGGTCCACATGCGGCAAACAGAGGTGGGTGTTAGGAAAAGATAATAGATGAACTCTATCGACATAACGTTCTTGTCGAAGATGATTCCGCAACCTAGAAGCGATATCAGAAGTTTCTGGAGGTGCCGTATGACTGAAATCGTTATCCACGCCGGTTTTGGGAAGTCCGGCAGCACAGCAATTCAGCGTGCCCTTCGAGACGATGCAGCACACCTCGCAAAAGAGAGCAGCACGTTCATCTTTGGCCCAGACATGAAGGTGTCCGATGGGCACCCAGGGGCCGCCCCGCTCTGGTACTTGGAAAAGGCTCGCAAGGAAGGACGCCATCTTGCCGAGGAACTCCTTACGCAGGTTGAGGAAGGTAAGCGATACATCCTCTCGGCTGAGAACCTTTCCATCGCTGAGTTCGCGCCGCTCTTTTCCGGATTGGATGCCGAGGTCAAGACAACGGTGGTGTTCTACCAGCGGCCCGAGTTTAAATGGCTTCCATCAGCCTGGGCCCAGTTCGGCGCACATAAGGGGAAGTCGCTTCGCGCCTTTGTCGCCGACGCGATGAAGACGGGCCACCCGCGGCACCTTGAGCGCATCAAGGCATGGCAGTCTAGTTTACCCGACGCTACATTGATGGTGAGGCCTGTCGTCCGGGAGTTCATGTCAGGCGCCGATGACGATTTCTTCGAGAACGTCCTGAAGACCTCGAGAGCGGTACGATCAAACGAGCCGGGCAACGCAAGCTTCGACTACTCGTTGTTGGATGCCCTCTCAAAAAACTACCAAGTCTTCGAGGGGCGTCGCGTTGATCGAGTTTTCCGGGAAATCCGCAAGCGCATCCCGAAACGATATCTGAAGACTAATATCGAACTACTCGACTTTGCGACCCAAGTTCAGATTGAGGAAAGATACAGGGACGAGAACATCCACATTCTCTCAAACTTCTGCTCAACCGAGATTGGTGATCCCGTTGAATTCTACAATCGTAACTTCAAGCCGAAACGCACCCGAGCGAAATCCTACCTCGACCTTTCAGCGGAGGAGGTGCAAATGAGAGCGCTTTCCATCCTGCTCCAGAGCACTCTCACAGGCTGGTCTCTAGACGAGGCAGACCTTGATGAGAGGATCGATAAGCTCGTACGCCAGAAGGCTGCGCAGAACTCTAAAGGCATCGGTTGAAGGGAGCCTAGCCCAAGGCCGGGACCCTTCACCCATTCGGGACCGCAGCTCACGACACCAGCCCGTGAGCCTGATGCAAGCGCGGAAACTCTAATGACGGCCGAGGGCGCGTCGGGGAGCACATCACCAACCAGCAGACTCTCGCTATGAATGAGAGACCCGCAGGGGGCAGGTCATCTGGCCGAAGTCTCAGCCGATGTCGGAGACTTCGGCAACCAGGCGCCCCGAACCGTCCCTGAACGCGAGCCCGGTTGCCGTGTGGGTGATCACATCCGAGCCTGCGCTTGCGACGAGGCATTCACATTAGCGGCTTAACCTGAGCAGATTCAGCTGGGTCGATACATATGCCTGTTCCGGGCGGCCGCCCTTGCAGCCTGCTTTGTAGCTTTTGAGACGTGGCGGTTAGAGCACCAGCCGACTCGGCTCCGACAGCTCGATGCCTGGGAAGACCGCCCCCTCGAGCACCTCGCGGTTCAGCCCGAAGAGCCCCTGCATGACGCTCGCGGCATGCAGCCGCACGTCGCTGAGCGGCATGAGGTCGCGGCGCTGGTAGAGATCGGCCTCGGCCAGCCCGGGCCAGCGGCCATGCACCTGCCCGCCGCGCAGCGCGCCGCCGGCGAAGAGCATCGTGCCGGCGGTGCCATGGTCGGTGCCCTGGGTGCCATTGAGCCGCGCGGTGCGGCCGAACTCGGTCATCGCCAGGACCGCGGTCCGCTCCCAGACCGGCCCGAGGTCCGCGCGCAGCGTCAGCAGCACGTCCGAGAGGCGGGTGAGCGCCGGCACCAGGGTCTGATCCTGCCGGTTGTGGGTGTCCCAGCCGCCGAGCGAGAAGGCCGCGATGCGGCTGTCGCCGCGCAGCTTGCCGGCGGCGTAGGCGGCCAGCTTCTGATGGCCGGCGGGGGGCTTGGCGCCCTTCTGCGGCGCCTTGGCCTGTGTGCGAGCCTGCGCCAGGCTGACCGCATCGGCGAGGCTGTCGCGGAACAGCGGATCATCGTGCATCACCATCTCCAGCAGGCGCTGCGCCTGCGGGGTGAGATCGAGCGCCGCGTCGGGAGACCAGTGCATCACATGGGCTGGCCCGCGGGTCAGCAGCATCTCGGGCACGCCGACGGTATAGGCGGTCTCGCCCTCAAGCCCGGGGACCTGCTGCAGCATGCGGTTGAGCCAGCCGTCGCGGAAGCGGGGCAGCATCTCTGCGGTGCCGGCCTCGAGCATGTCCTGCCCGTCGAAATGGCTGCGCTTGTCGCGGTAGGGCGTGGAGACCGCCTGCACGAAGCCGAGCTCACCCGAGCGCCAGAGCGGCAGCAGCGGGCTCATCGCCGGGTGCAGGGCGAAGAAGCCGTCAAGATCCTGCGCGCCCTTGGGGCTGCCCGGGCGCAGCGCCTCCATGCCGGGGCGCTGCGCGGCGAAGGCGGGATCGCCCCAGGGTTGCAGCAGGCCGAGCCCGTCCATGCCGCCGCGCAGGATGATCACCACCAGCCGCGCGTCCCAGGGCGCCGAGGCGAAGGTTACCGTCGAGAGCAGCGGGCTTGCCGCCGCCGAGCAGCCAAGCGCGAGGCCGCGCCTGAGAAAGCCGCGGCGGCTGAAGTCCCCGGCGCTCATGCGCGCATCTTCCTGCCCATTCGGGTCATCCGGTCCATGGCGCGTCACATCCTTTGGAAACTGGGGGAGGAGAGGATGAGGGCGATGCCCTCGCGCCGCCCCTCGGCGGCGCGGGCGGCGAAACGCAGGCTCTCGGGCGCCCGGTCGCCGAGCGCGGCGGTCAGGAACTGCCGCGGGTCGGGCAGGGGGCCGGTCAGCTGCCCGGGGATGGTGAGCGCCCATTGCAGCCGCGCGGCCAGCGCCAGCGGGGTGATCCAGGAGGCGTCTTCCTCAGGCCATCCGTTCGGCCCGTCCGGGGCCTCCCAGGCCTGGCCCATCCTCCGCAGCGGCCCGGTAAAGAACCTCTGCATCTTCTTCGGAGTGCCCATGGGCAGCTCGGTGGCCGCGAGCGCGCGCAGGCTGGAGCCGATAAAATCCACCGGCGGCTTCACGTTGCCCTGCCCCTGCCAGGCCGCGGGATGGGTCAGCAGGGTCGCGTAGACCGCCAGCAACTGGCCACCCGTTTCGCGGTAGCGCGCTGCCATGGCTTCGACGAGCTCCGGATCGGGCGTGTCCGAGACGAAATGCACCGCCAGCTTGCGGGCCAGGTGCTGCGCCGTCGCCGGATGGGCGGCGAGATTATCCAGTAGCGCCAGGACGTCGTCCAGCCGGGCCGGATCTTCGCCTCCATAGCGTGTGCCGAGCACCGTCTCCGGTCCCGGTTCGGCATAGGCCGGGCGGAAGACGAAGCCTGTCTCATGGGTGAAGCTGAACCCGGTGAGCAGCTTGGCCAGCTCGGTGACATCCGTCTGCCCGTAGGGGCCGTCGACGCCGAGCGTGTGCAGCTCCATGAGCTCGCGGGCGAGGTTCTCGTTGAGCCCGGCCCCGGGTTTCTTGCGCCGGGTCGCCGCGGCGCTGCCGGGACCTATGGAGTTGGCTTGGTCGAGGTAGTTCAGCATCAGCGGCGCGGTCATCACCGCCTTGAGCATGTCGGCGAAGCGCCCGGACAGATGCGGCCGGATCGCGCCCTCGACATAGGACGAGGTGCCGTTTTGCAGGGCGGCGCCCCGGCCCATCGCGGTGAAATGGTCGCCCCAGAAAAAGGCCAGACGCTCGCGAAAGCCATCTTCGGTGCCGATGCGCCGGTGCAGGCTCTGGCCGAGCCAGCGCAGCTGCGCCGCGCGCCCGGCCTTGCGGAGCGCGCCGATGTCACCCGCGATGCGCTTGAGCTTCGCGGCATCGCCTTTCGCCTCGCGGCGCTGGCGCTGCAACTCGGCAAAGTGCGTCTGCCGCGCCATCAGCACCTCGGGCCCGTCGCTCGGCCAGCGCTGCGCCGCCCGGTCGGGCCCGGAGAGGCGCTTCAGGATCTCCTGGACGGATGCCGCCGGCGCATGCGCCGGGGAGAGGCCGCAGCCAAAGCGGATCTCTGCCAGATGCGGATCGTAACTCACGCCGGAGGCTCCCTTCCCGATCACGCCGCGCGTGCAGCATGCCTGAAGACCTACCACGGGCGATTTCGCCAGCTGCACTCACACATGCGTGTGCGGCGGGTTCTTGCGGGCGGTGCTGCGATGCTGGGCGGTGGCGTCCATATGTACAGACCATGGGCGTACCCTTCGCCCGCAGTGGCATTACGGCGCGCGCTATCTTTCGATGTGCTGGCACGCGCCCCGGAAGGAGATCGCAACTCCGCCCCTTCGTGTGATGTTGCGATGTTCGGTCATGCGGGCCTGGCCGTCGGGAGCGAGGGTCAGCAGGAACGGGTGCTTGCCCTCTTGCAGCCCGGCGTATGAGTGTCCGCCCCCCGCCGCAGGGCCAAGGTCGACGAGGGACTCGATCCGATACTCCCGTCCCAGGCTTGCCAGCGTGCAATGCGGCGCCAGCCCGTCGTCATCGCAGCTTTGAACGAAGTGGCAGAGGTAGACGCTGGCAGCTGCGCTCTGGGCCGAAAGACCGCAGGCCAAGCCGGCGATCACGAGCGCTGCCTCAGCGGGTCGTGGCAGGATCATTTTCGAAGCTCTCTCTCTTTGATCGCAAAAAAGCCCCGGCGTCTGCACGCCGGGGCCTTTCGTATTTCAACGAGCCGTCCCCCTTACGGGATCAGCCGCGCGATGATCAGGTCCGCGGCTTCCTCGGGTGTCATCTCGGTGGTGTCGATGCGCAGCTCCGGCGATTCCGGGTGCTCGTAGGGGCTGTCGATGCCTGTGAAGTTCTTCAGCTGGCCCGCGCGGGCCTTGGCGTAGAGACCCTTCACGTCGCGGCCCTCGGCCACCTCGAGCGGCGTGTCGACGAAGACCTCGACGAATTCGCCCGGCTGCATCATGCCGCGCACCATGTCGCGCTCCGAGCGGAAGGGCGAGATGAAGGCGGTGATCACGATGAGACCCGCATCGGTCATCAGCTTGGCCACCTCGCCGACGCGGCGGATGTTCTCCACCCGGTCGGCCTCGGTGAAGCCGAGATCCTTGTTGAGCCCGTGGCGCACGTTGTCACCATCGAGAAGGAAGGTGTGGCGGTTCATCCGCGCCAGCTTCTTCTCGACGATATTGGCGATGGTGGACTTGCCTGAGCCCGAGAGGCCGGTGAGCCAGAGCACGGCGGGCTTCTGGTGCTTCATCGAGGCGTGGTGCTCGCGGCCGATGTCGGTGGCCTGCCAATGCACGTTCTGCGCCCGGCGCAGCGCGAAATGCAGCAGGCCCGCGGCGACCGTGTGGTTGGTCAGCTTGTCGATCAGGATGAAGCCGCCAAGGTCGCGGTTCTCGGCGTAGGGGGCAAAGGGGATCTCGCGGTCGGTGGTGATGTTGGCCACACCGATGGCGTTGAGATCGAGCGTCTTGCTGGCGAGGTGCTCCTGGGTGTTGACGTTCACCTCGTACTTCGGCTCGGCGACGGTGGCCGAAACGGTCTGCGTGCCGATCTTCAGCCAGTAGGCGCGGCCCGGCACCAGCTCGTTCTCGTCCATCCAGACGATCGTGCTCTCGAACTGGTCGGCGACCTCGAGCGGCGCCTGCGCCGCGACGATCACCTGCCCGCGCGAGCAGTCGATCTCGTCGGCGAGGGTGATGGTGACCGACTCGCCCGCGACGGCCAGACCCTTGTCGCCGTCCATGCTGACGATACGCGCGACACTCGAGGTCTTGCCCGAGGGCAGCACCCGCACCGGATCGCCCGGGCGCAGCTGGCCCGAAGCGATCATCCCGGCGAAGCCGCGGAAGTCGAGGTTGGGGCGGTTCACCCATTGCACCTGCATGCGGAACGGGCCGGCCTGGTCGCGGGTGTCCTCGACCTCGACCTCTTCGAGCAGCGGCAGCAGCGCCGGGCCGTCGTACCAGGGGGTGTTCTCGCTCGGGCCGGTGATGTTGTCGCCCTTGAAGCCCGAGATCGGCATGGCGGTGAAGCTCTCGATGCCGATGCTCTCGGCGAAGGCGCGGTAGTCGGCGACGATGCGCTCGAAGGTCTCCTGCTCGTAGCCGACCAGGTCCATCTTGTTGACCGCCAGCACCACGTGGCGGATGCCGAGCATGTTGACGATGTAGCTGTGGCGGCGGGTCTGGGTCAGCACGCCCTTGCGCGCGTCGATCAGGATCACCGCGAGATCGGCGGTCGAGGCGCCGGTCACCATGTTGCGGGTGTACTGCTCGTGGCCGGGGGTGTCGGCGACGATGAACTTGCGCTTTTCGGTGGCGAAGAAGCGGTAGGCGACGTCGATGGTGATGCCCTGCTCGCGCTCGGCGGCAAGCCCGTCGACCAGCAGCGCGAAGTCGATCTCTTCGCCTTGCGTGCCCGAGCGCTTGGAGTCGGATTCCAGCGCGGCGAGCTGGTCCTCGAAGATCATCTTCGAATCGTAGAGCAGACGGCCGATCAGCGTCGACTTGCCGTCATCGACGGAGCCGCAGGTGATGAAGCGCAGCATGGTCTTGTGCTGGTGCGCCTCGAGATAGGCATCGATGTCCTCGGCGATCAGCGCGTCGGTCTTGTAGATGGGGTCCTGGGTGGTCATGGCGTGTCCCTGAAAACTGGGGCTGGAAGGGGAGGGTGGCGCGGCGCTGTCGCGGCGCTCAGAAATAGCCTTCCTGCTTCTTCTTCTCCATCGAGGCGGCCTGATCGTGGTCGATCGCCCGGCCCTGGCGTTCCGAGGTGGTGGTCAGCAGCATTTCCTGGATGACCTCGGGCAGGGTCTGCGCCTCGCTCTCCACGGCGCCGGTCAGCGGGTAGCAGCCCAGCGTGCGGAAGCGGATCGAGCGCATGACCGGCTCTTCGCCGTCCTTCAGCGGGAAGCGGTCATCATCGACCATCAGCAGCAGCCCGTCGCGTTCCACCGTCGGGCGCGGCTGCGAGAAATAGAGCGGCACGATCTCGATGTTCTCGAGGTGGATGTACTGCCAGATGTCGAGTTCGGTCCAGTTGGAGATCGGGAAGACCCGCACGCTCTCGCCCTTGGTCTTGCGGGCGTTGTAGAGCCGCCAGAGTTCCGGGCGCTGGTTCTTCGGATCCCAGCGGTGGTTGGCCGAGCGGAACGAGAAGACGCGCTCCTTGGCGCGGGATTTCTCCTCGTCGCGGCGGGCGCCGCCGAAGGCCACGTCAAAGCCATACTTGTCGAGCGCCTGCTTCAGACCTTCGGTCTTCCACATGTCGGTGTGCAGACCGCCATGGTCGAAGGGGTTGATGCCGCGCTCTTTCGCCTCGGGGTTCTGGTAGACCAGCAGCTCCATGCCCGCGTCGGCGGCGGCCTTGTCGCGCAGCTTGTACATGTCCTGGAACTTCCAGGTGGTGTCCACATGCAGCAGCGGGAAGGGCGGCGGGCTGGGGTAGAAGGCCTTTTTCGCCAGGTGCAGCATCACGGCGCTGTCCTTGCCGACGCTGTAGAGCATGACCGGGTTCTCGGCCTCGGCGACGACCTCGCGCAGGATGTGAATGCTTTCGGCTTCCAGGCGCTGCAGGTGGGTGAGGGTCTTGGTGTCCATCGGGGGGCCTCTGGTCAGAACTGTACTGAAGGCCTCATCTACCCTTGCTGCGGATGCGAAAAACCCCCCATATGGGAGGTATCTGGCGAGAAGGCGGGGCATGTCCGACGAAACCGAGATCCTCGCGGCGCTCTTTGCCGCATCCATGGGCACATCGGGGGTCCCTTCGGGGGCAGAGGCCGCGGAGAGTGAAGAGGGCCTCTGGCAGCATTTCCTCGCCCGGCTCGCCGCCGCCACGCAGGCCGAGAGCGCGCTCTTGCGGCTTTTCTGGCCCGGCAGCCCGGTGTCGGGCTGGCACATCGGCCCGGCCTGGGAGGGCCCGCCCGAGAGCGTGGTCGAGCGCATGCGCAGCGGCCGGGTCTATTCGCAGGTCGACCTGCCCGACCCGGGGCCCGCGGATCCGGTGGGGCAGGGCGAGCCCCTGCCACTGCGCGCCCTGCGCTGGCGCATCGGCCGCGGCGGGCCCGGTGGGTCTGGCGGCACCCCGGGCGCCCGCGTCCTGCTGGCCCTGCGCCGCCGCGGCGAGG
>NZ_JAAGOZ010000027.1:0-69434 GCF_010499845.1 Salipiger sp. PrR007
CACTCCAATCCTGCCCATTCAGGGGAGTGTGACACTTCAGCTTTGCTCATGTGAGACATTCTAACTTGGCGCTTACAGTTGTGTTGCGTGTAAGGATAATTATGTATTTATAGGTCTTGAACGACCATTTTTCAGATGAATACGAATTGGCAGGCCAGCTTCTGGAAGCTGGCCTGCCAGGAAAATGCGATTATTCAAGCTATGTGCTTCGGAGCGCCACGCTTATTGAGTTGCGATGGCGTTGGTCATGATCTTTGTTGCTTCCTCGACCCATTCCGCCCCGCCGATATCGGCGGCGAACTCGGGCCAGAGCGCCATAGCCGCCTCCTGCCATTTCGCCTCGTCCTCGGGCGCGCCGGTCAGGGTCATGCCCAGTTCGACCAGCTCCTTCTTGGCGGCCTCGGTCTCTTGCGCTGAGACCTCGCGCTCATATTGCGCGGCCTCTTCACCGGCCTTGTCGAGCGCCGCCTGCAGGTCCTCGGGCAGACCCTGGTAGAATCGCTCCGAGACGATGATCGGCCCGGACCAGATCAGGTAGTGGATCTCGGTGATGTATTTCTGGACCTCGTAGAACTTCGAGGAGATCGCGGTGGTATAAGGGTTTTCCTGACCGTCGATCACGCCCTGCTGCAGCGCTGGGAACACCTCTGCCCAGGCCATGGGGATCGGATCGAGCCCCCAGGACTTGAAGGTCTCGATGGCGATATTGTTCTTCGAGACGCGGATCTTCAGCCCCTGCAGGTCGTCCAGCGTCTTGACCTCGCGCTCGCCGTTGGTGAGCACGCGGAAGCCCTTTTCGAAGTAGCCCAGCACGCGCACGCCGGCCTCTTTCGGCAAGCGCTCGTTGAGCGGACCCTTGAGCGCATCCATCGCGGCATGCGCCTCTTCGTTCGAGGTGAAGGCATAGGGTAGCATCATCACACCCACCGAGGGCGCCAGCGGCACGAGGTTGCCGGTATAGAGGATCTCAGACTCGATCGAGCCCATGCGCAGCGCCTGCGCGACCTCCTGCTCGGAGCCGAGCTGGTTCGACGGGAAGATCTGCACATCGATCCGGCCATCCGAGTATTTTTCGACCAACTCCTCGAACTTCAGAGCGCCCTTGTGGGTGGGGTTGTTCTCGTTGTCGCCGTGGCTAAGCCGCATGGTGTAGTCGGCCGCTGCCGCAGGCAGGGCGACCGCAAGGGCCAGCGCGGCCGTGGCAAGGGACTTGGTAAACAGTTTCAAGATAGTCTCCTCCGATTGAAACTCAGTTGGTGAAACCCAGCACGCCGGGCAGCCACAGGGTCAGCTGGGGCACGAACGCCACCAGCACCATCACGGCGATCTCGGCGCACAGGAACGGGATCGAGGCCTTGGACACCTTCTCGACCGTGGTCTCTCCGATCTCGGACGCCACGAATAGGTTCACCCCAAGCGGCGGCGTCGAATATCCGATCTCGCAGGCGATCACGAAGATGATGCCGAACTGGATGGGGTCGATCCCGACATTGGCCACCACCGGCAACAGCAGCGGCGTCAGGATGATGATCTGGGTCAGCGTCTCCATCCACATGCCGATGAAGACCAGCATCAGCAGTACCAGCAGGATCAGCATGGTCGGATCTGACACCGTGTCGATCAGGAAGCCCGAGACCAGCTGCGGCACCTGGAACATCGACAGCATGCGCCCGATGATCCGCCCGGTGACCAGCACCATCATCACCGTGCCGGTGATGCGCACCGCGTAGATCACCGCGTCGACGAAGAGCGGCAGGCGGATTTCGCGGTAGACGAAGATGCCCACGAAGAGCGCGTAGAGCACCGCCACCACCGACGCTTCGGTCACCGTGAAGACGCCCGTATAGATGCCGCCAAGGATGATGACCGGCGCGGCCAGCGCCCATTTCGCCTCCCATGCGGCTTGTCCGATGGCGCGCGCGCTGCGCTCTTCGACACCGCCCGAGCTGTAGCCGCGCTTAGCTGAGATGAAGCGGCTGGTGGCCCAGAGCGCCACCGCCAGCAGCAGCCCCGGGATCACCCCCGCCACGAACAGCGCGCTGATCGAGGTCTCCGAGGTGATGCCATAGATGATCATCGGGATCGAGGGCGGGATAACCACGCCGATGCCGCCCGCCGAAGAGGTGATCGCGGCCCCGAAGCCCTTGTCGTAGCCGTCCTTGATCATCGCCGGGATCATGATCGAGCCGATCGCCGCCGTGGTCGCCGGGCCCGAGCCCGAGATCGCCGCAAAGAAGGTGCAGGCGACGATCGTCACGGTGGCCAGCCCGCCGGGCGCGGGCCCTACAATGGCCCGCGAGAAGCCGATAAGCCGCTGGGTCAGCCCGCCTTTCTCCATCAGGGTGCCGGCAAGGATGAACATCGGCACTGCGATGATGGTGAATTCGTCGACCGCCGAATAGGCGGTTTGCACGAGGTAGGACATCGGCATGTTCGCCGCGGTCATCGCCAGCACCGCGGCCAGACCGATCGAGATGCCTACGGGCACGCCGATCAGCAGCAGCACCACGAAGGACAGTGCCATCAGAAGCGTCGGATCCATGGCGTTACTCCCCCATCCGGGCGTCGGCGGGGCCTTCGCCGGTCTGCCAGCGGCGGATCATCACCTGCACGATGCGGACGGACATGAAGGCAAAGCCGAGCGGCACGATCATCTGCACCCACACGAGGTTGATGCCGGTGGTCTGCGAAATGTAGGGGAATTCAAACATCGAGACGGTAAACCAGTAGCCGTGCCAAATGACGACGGCGTTGAACACGAGCCACAGCAGGTCGGCGAGCGTCAGCATCGCCAGCCGGGCGCGCTGCGGCAGGAATTCGAGATGCAGCGAGACACGGATGTGGCGGTCGCTCTCGGCCGCGATGACAAAGCCGAAGTACACCGCCCAGACGAAGGCAAAGCGGCTGACCTCCTCGAGCCAGCTGAACGACCGGCCCATGCCGAAGCGGGCGACGACCTGAAAGCCCAGCAGGGCAACCACCGCCGTCATCAGGATCGCGCCCAGCCATTCCTCCGGCGTGCGTCCTCCCAAGTACTTACGCATTCATCCTCTCCCTTACGAAATCGTCGATCCGGGCCCGGCGCAGGGCCGGATCCGGCGCGGCGTAGGCACGTAGCCAGCGCGTGGCCTGCGCCGCGAAATCCGCATCCTGCCCCAGCCGGTCGGGCCAGAGCGGCAGCGCCAGCACCGCGCGCATCAGGCCTTCGCTGTCCGCAGCGTCGGCACGCATCTGCGCCAGCTGCGCGCCCATCGGATCGCTGGTCACCACGCCGCCGCCATCGGGGCGGGTGTCGCCGGCCTGCAGCGCCCAGCCCGCCAGCACCATGGCCTGCAGCTCGGCGGATTTGCCCTGCGCCAGCCGCTCGGCGGCGGGAGCGGCGATCCGCTGCGGCAGCTTGAAGCTGGCATCGCTGGCGATCTGGTTGAGCGGGTGGTGGATGGTCGGATTCTGCAGCCGGGCAAGGCTGGTGCGCCCATAGGCCTCCAGGTCTTCGCCCTCGGGGCAGTCCAGCGTTTCGGCCTGCGCCGCAAGAAACGCCCTGGCCCAGCGTTCGAGCACGGGATCGGTCGCGGCAGCGTGCGAGCTGTCGTGGCCACAGAGCCGGCCAAGCTCGGCATAGGCCGATTGCAGACCGTTCAGCAGCCGGTGCTTCATGTGCTCGAAGGGCGCGAGGTCTGCGACGATCTGCACCCCCGCCGTCTCGAGCGCCGGGCGCGGCCCGGCAAATCGATCCTCGATGACCCATTGCCGGAACGGCTCCGCCACCACCCCGAGCGCATCGCGCCGCCCGCAGGCGGCCTCGAGCCGGCCCCGGCTGGCGTCGGACATCGCCGGAACGATGCGATCGACCATCGAGGTGGGGAAGGCGACGTTGCGCTCCAACCAGTCCGGCAGCTGCGGGAAGGCGCGCGCGGCATAGTCGCGCAGCACCGAGCCCAGCAGCCGGCCGTTGTCGGCGACATTGTCGCAGCTCGCAAGCGTGATCGGCGCGCCCCCGGCCTGCCGCCGCCGCTCCAGCATCCACGCCAGATAACCGATCGCGGTGCCCGGCGCCTCGGGCGCGGCGAGATCCGCCGCCACCTTCTGCGGGTCCAGCGCATGGCTGCCGGAGTGGTGGCAATATCCCTTTTCGGTGATGGTGAGCGTGCAGAATGCGATGTCCGACCAGTCCACCGCCGCGGCGGCAGCGGCGTCATGCACCTGCAGCAGCGTAGCGATCTCGTGGCAGGCCCGGCCCTGCCCATCCTCGGTCACCAGCGCATAGACCCTGCCCTGCGCGGCATGGCTGGCGGCGATGTCCGGCGGCGTCAGGTTGATGCCAACCACCCCCCAGTCGCCCCCGGCGCGGGCCAGCTCGTCGTAGCAGCTTTGCTGGTGCGCCCGGTGGAACGCCCCCACCCCAAGGTGCGCCGCCCGCGGCCGCAGCGCCGCGCGATCGTAGGACACAGCGCGCGCCATCAGAAATGCACCATGACCTTCAGCGTCTCGTTCTTGTCGAGCGCCCGGGCAAAGACCGCGGCCGGATCATCCAGCGGCAGGTCGGCGGAAATCATCGGCCTCAGGTCGACCTCGCCGCTGGTGATCTGGCGCACGGCCTCGGCGAATTCGTCGATGAACCGGTAGGTGCCGACAAGGCGGATCTCGCGGGTCAGCAGCTTGGCCAGATCGACCGGCGCGCGGGGCGGCAGGAAACCGACCTGAACCACGGTGCCGCGGGGCCGGCAGGCCGCGATGGCCGCGTTCAGCGCCGGCGCCGCGCCCGAGGCTTCGAAAACCGCGTCGCAGCGAGGCGCATCCGTGAGCGCCGCCATCGCGGCGGCATCGCCTGCATCGAACACCTCGTCCACACCAAGCGCCCGCGCCCGCTGGAGCGCTGCGGGGGCGATGTCGCTCATTAGGATGCGCGCGGCACCGGCGGCGCGCGCGGCGGTTGCGCACATCTGCCCGATCACCCCCGCACCGGTGACCAGCACCGTCGCCCCGCTCAGATCCCCCGCCATCGCCACCGCATGCAGCGCCACCGCATAGGGTTCGGCCATGGCGACGTGGCGCAGGTCGGCTTCCTGCGGCAGGCGGATGCACTGCCGCGCCTCGACCACGGGCTCGCTCGCGAAGCCGCCATCGCAATGCGGAAAGCGGGCGGCGCTGCCCATGAAGGTCATGTCGGTGCAAAGGTTCGACAGCCCGCGGCGGCAATATTCGCAGCGCCCGCAGGGCAGCGCCGGCGTCACCGCCACCTTGTCGCCAGGGGCGAAGCCGTCGACACCCGCGCCGGGCAGGTCGACCACGGCCGAAAACTCGTGCCCCAGCACCATCGGGCCGCGCAGCACGGAATCGCCGACGCGCCCGTGCTGGAAATAGTGGATGTCAGAGCCGCAAACCCCGCCGAACGCGAAGCGCAGACGAATCTGTCCGGCCCCCGGCTCGGGGCGCGGCGACTCCTCAATGAGCACCTGTTGCGCCCCGTGTATGACACAAGCTTTCACGTCTCCCCCTCCCTGCAGCGCCAGAAGTTTGCGCTTGATGCAGGCTTTTTTAGAACATAAGGTTCACACACCAGTCAAGATGGAATATTCATTCCAAATCGGCAAGCCCCCGGCGGAGGAGGTCCGGGACTTGCAGATCGAGGGGAGCGGAAAACTTGAACACGAACACCCATGGCACCGGACCGGCGCGCGATTTCGACGCCCTTCGCGACGCGATCGCAGGGGCCTATGACGATCTCAGCAAACGTCTGAAACTGATCGCGGATTTCACCCTGCGTGATCCGTCGTCGGTCGCCTTGCGCACCGCGGCGACGCTGGCGGAAGAGATCGGCGTGGCGCCCTCGGCGATCATCCGGTTTGCGCAGCACTTCGGCTACTCCGGGTTTTCCGAGATGCAGGCGATATTCCGGGCGCAGCTGCAGGCCAGCTCCACCCCCTACCGCGACCGGATCCGTGATCTGGAAAAGAGCGGCGCCGCCCGCGACACCGCTGAGATGACCGACCGTTTCGTCGAGGCCGGGATCGCCTCGCTGCGCGAGCTGCAGACCGCCGCCCCCGCCGATCGCGTCGAAAGCGCCGCACGGCTGCTGGCCGATGCGCGGATCGTGCATGTGCTCGCGCACAAGCGCACATTCACCGCCGCCACCTACCTGGCCTACAACCTGTCGCGGCTCGAAGTGCCGGCCAACCTGCTCGACGGCACCGGCGGCACGCTGGAGCAGCAGATGGTGATGGTCTCGCCCGAGGACACTGTGGTTGCCATCTCGTTCAACCCCAGCGCCGAAGAGACCGTGCAGGCCTTTGACCGCGCGCGGGAAATCGGCGCGCGCACCATCGCAATCACCGATCTGGCACGCGCCCCCTTCATCCACGCCGACAGCTGGTTCCAGCTGTCCGAAGCCAGCGTCGACGGCTTCCGCTCGCTCAACGCGACGATTTCACTGGCGCTGATCCTGGCCATCCGTGCCGGGACGCTCTGCGCCGAACAGCGCTCCGACAACGACGACTGAGGAACCCCTATGTCCAGTCAGCCCTCCCCGAAATACGACATCATCACCATCGGTCGGACCTGTGCGGACCTCTACGCGGACCAGATCGGCTGCCGCATGGAGGACGCCCGGAGCTTTTCCAAATACGTCGGAGGCTGCCCGACCAATATCGCGGTCGGCGGTGCGCGGCTCGGCCTGAAGGCCGCCCTGCTCAGCCGGGTCGGCAACGACCAGATCGGCCGCTTCGTGCGCGAGACGCTGGAGGCCGAGGGGGTCGAGACCCGGGGTCTTGCGACAGACCCCGAGCGGCTGACCGCCATGGCCTTTCTGGGGATCGAAGACGACCGCAACTTCCCCCTGCTCTTCGTGCGCACTGATTGCGCCGATGCGGCGCTGACTGAGGATGACATCGACCCCGAGTTCATCCGCGAGGCCGCGGCGATCGTCGTCACCGGCACGCATTTCTCCAAGCCCCATCTCGAGGCCGCCTCGTTCAAGGCGATGCGGATCGCGCGCGAGGCCGGCCGCAAGGTGGTGTTCGACATCGACTACCGCCCGAACCTCTGGGGTCTTCTCGGAGCCGGCGAAGGCGACGTGCGCTTTGTCGCCGATGCGGCGGTGACCGCGCAGGTGCAGCGCATCCTACCCGGCTGCGACGTCGTAGTCGGCACCGACGAAGAGGTGCATATCGCCGGCGGCTCGACCGACACCCGCGAGGCGCTGGTCAACATCCGCAAGGTCTCGGACGCGATGATCGTGCTGAAAACCGGGCCCAAAGGCTGCCTCGTCTTCGCCGGCGATATCCCGGAAGATCTCGAGGACGGCATCTCGTCGCAGGGCTTCCCGGTAGAGGTGTTCAACGTGCTCGGGGCGGGCGACGGCTTCATGGCGGGCTTTCTGCGCGGCTACGTGCGCGGCCTGCCGCTCGAGGAATGCTGCCGCATCGCCAATGCCTGCGGAGCCTTCGCGGTGTCGCGGCACGGCTGCGCCCCGGCCTACCCGAGCTGGGAAGAGCTGCAGTTCTTCCTTGAGCGCGGCGTGATCAACCCCCGCCTGCGCGAGGATGCCGAGCTCGAGCACGTCCACTGGGCCACCACCCGGCGCGGCACCTGGGACAATATCTGCGCCTTCGCTATCGACCATCGCGCGCAGCTCGAGGAGATGGCCGCGCGCTGCGGTGCCGACCCCTCGCGCATCGCGGCATTCAAGGACCTGGCGTTCGAGGCGATGCTTGCGTCGCGCCGCGCCGGGATTATGCTGGGCACCCTGCTCGACAGCACCTACGGGCGGCAGGTGCTGTTCCGCGCCGAACGAGAATCCATGTGGATCGGCCGCCCGGTGGAGCTGCCCGGCTCGCGCCCGCTGAAATTCGAAGGCGCCGCTTCGCTCGGGGCCGAGGTCGCCTCCTGGCCCGACGACCACGTGATCAAATGCCTGGTGTTCTACAATCCCGACGATCCCGAGCCGCTGCGCAGCAACCAGCTCGACCAGTTGCACCGGCTTGCCTCGGCCGCCCGCCTGAGCCGGCATGAATACCTGATCGAGGTGATCGGCACCGCCGAGGGCCAGCGCGGCGAGGCTGCCACCGCCGAGGCGATGCAGCAGATCTACGATGAAGGTATCCGCCCCGACTGGTGGAAACTCGGCGATCAGACCGAGGCCGGCTGGGCCGCGGTCAGCGCCGTCATCGAGCAAAACGACCGCTGGTGCCGCGGCGTACTGCTGCTCGGCCTCGACGCGCCGGCGGATGTGCTGGCGGACAGCATCGCCCGCGCCGCAGCCTGCGGTCAGGTCCGCGGCTTCGCGGTCGGCCGCACGATCTTCGGCGAGGCGGCTCGCGCCTGGCTAGCGGGCGAAATCGCCGATGCCGAAGCCAAAGCGCAGATGCAGGCGCGCTTCGGCCAGCTTATCAATTGCTGGCATGAAGCACGCCGGGCGAAAGCAGCCTGAAGCCGGGACGGGGGGCCCTTTGGGCCTCCCTCACGCACAGCCGGCCTGCTAGGGCAGAACCGCACGAGTCCGGCAGACGATCTCAGTCGAAGCGAAGCACGCTCGACCCCACCCAACCCGGAAGCTGGTCGGGGGCACGCGGGAGTGATCGTGCCGGCGGTGGCGCGGAGAGTGTGAGCTAGCCAGCGCGCCGAAGCGCCCGAGGCAAAGGCCGCCCTGCCCCGGGCCCGCTCCTAGTAGGCCTCGCGATAGAGCTGGAGTGCCGCGTCTTCGGTCACCTCGACCGGGTTGTTGCCAAGCAAACGCGTTTGCGCCATCGCATCGCGCGCAAGCAAGGGCAGGCTATCCTCCGGCACATCGACGTCGCGCAGCCGCCGGGGCGCGCCGGTGCGGGTCATCAGGTCTTGTATGAAATCGACGAATGCGGCTGAGCGCGCCTGCGTGTCATCGGTCGACGGCCCCATCACCACATCGGCAAGCTCGGCATACTGCGCAGCTGCGGCGGTCATGTTGAAGCGCAGCACCGGGCCCAGCATCAGCGCATTGCTCAGGCCATGCGGCAGGTGGAAATGACCGCCGAGCGGATACGCAAGCGCATGCACCGCCGCCACCGGGCTATTGGCGAACGACTGCCCGGCTAGGTTGGCCCCGATCAGCATCGCCTCACGCGCGGCGCGGTCCGCGCCGTCTTCGCAGGCCAATACCACGTTATGCGCCAGCAGGCGCAGCGCCTCGCGGGACAGCGCGTCCGAGATCGGGTTTTTCTTGTGCCGGCTGGTATAGGCTTCGATGGCATGGACCATCGCGTCGATCCCAGTGGCAGCGGTATGGATCGGCGGAAGCCCCACGGTCAGCGCACCGTCGAGCAGCACAAGGTCCGCATAGAGCTGGCGTCCCACCACGCCCATCTTGGTCGACGCGCCGGTGGTCAGGATGGTGATATTCGTCACCTCCGAGCCGGTGCCAGCCGTGGTCGGCACCTGCACCAGCGCCACCCTTCCACCCTTTATCTTGTCGATGCCGTAGAGCTCGGACAGCGGTTGCTCGGAGGTCAGCAGCACCGCCACGAGTTTGGCGATATCCATCGACGAGCCGCCCCCCAGCCCGAGCACGATATCGCAGCCCGCGCCGCGACCGGTCTCGACACAGCTCAGCAGCACCGCCTCGGGCGGATCGGCGACCACATCGTCAAATACGGTGATCCTGAAGCCGGCCGCGGTCAGCGACGCCTTGGCGGCATCGAGCACCCCCGCCTCATGCAGGAACTTGTCGGTCACGATGAGAATGTCGCGCGCCTCGAAGTGGCTGGCCAGCAAACCGCCAAGCCGTGAGGCCCCGCCCCATTCGACCTGCATAGCCCCCGGCGTCTGGAATAAGAACGGCTGGATGAAATCTGTCATGGTGTACTCGTCTCCCTTAGGTCGGCCCCGGCCACCGCGTGGCGGCGGCGGGGCCTGCGTGGTGGTTTCAGATCGCGCTGCACAGGTATTTGAGCTCGAGATAATCCTCGATCCCGTAGCGCGACCCCTCGCGCCCCAGCCCCGATTGCTTGATGCCGCCGAACGGCGCGACCTCATTCGAGATCAGCCCGGTGTTGTGGCCGACCATGCCGTATTCCAGCGCCTCCGAGACGCGCACCGTCCGGCCGTGATCGCGGGTGTAGAAATAGGCGGCCAGTCCGAAGATCGTATCGTTGGCCATCGCGATGGCCTCTTCCTCGGTATCGAAAACGAAGATCGGCGCCATCGGGCCGAAAGTTTCCTCGCGGGCCACGTCCATGCGGGCATCCACCCCGGTCAGCACTGCCGGCGTCAGCAGAAGGCCGCCCTCGCGCTGGCCGCCCACCAGCCGTTTCGCGCCCTTGCTTTCCGCGTCCTCGATGTGCGCAAGCACCTTGCTCAGCGCCGCCTCGTTGATCATCGGCCCGATGTCGGTGCCATCCTCAAGACCATTGCCGACCCGCAGAGCCGCGACCCGTTCCACCAGCTTCTCGGCAAACCGGTCGTGGATTCCGCGCTGCACCAGAATGCGGTTGGCACAGACGCAGGTCTGCCCGGCGTTGCGAAACTTCGAAGCCATGGCGCCCTCCACCGCGGCGTCGAGATCTGCGTCGTCGAAGACGATGAACGGCGCGTTGCCGCCAAGTTCGAGGCTGACTTTCTTGATCGTCGGCGCGCATTGCGCCATCAGCTGCCGTCCGACCTCGGTCGAGCCGGTGAACGACAGCTTGCGCACCGTGTCGCTGGCGGTCAGCACCTTGCCGATCTCGGTGCCGGGGCCTGTGACGATCTGCAAGACGCCGGCCGGAACCCCGGCGCGACACGCCAGTTCCCCCAGCGCGAGGGCGGTCAGCGGCGTCAGGTCGGCCGGACGGACAATCATCGAACATCCAGCTGCCAGCGCCGGCGCCACCTTGCGGGTGATCATCGCCGCCGGGAAGTTCCACGGGGTGATCGCCGCCGTCACCCCCACCGGCTGGCGCAGCACCGAGAGGCGCTGGCCGCGGCTCGGCGCGGGGATGATATCGCCATAGACCCGCTTGGCCTCTTCCGCGAACCACTCGATGAACGACGCGGCATAGCGGATCTCGCCGCGCGCCTCGTGCAGCGGTTTCCCCTGTTCGAGGGTCATGATACGCGCCAGATCGTCGGCAGCGTCGGTGATCAGGCCGAACCACTGGCGCAGGATAGCGCTGCGCTCGGTGGCCGGGCGCGCGGCCCATGCCCACTGTGCCCGCTCGGAGTGCGCGATCACCGCCTCGATCTCTTTGCCGGACAGCGCCGGAACGGTGCCGACAAGCGAGCCGTCGGCGGGATTGAGCACCCGCACCACGGCACCCGAGGCGGCCTCCTGCCAGCCACCGTCTATCAGGCAGGCCCCCTTGAGGAGACCCGCATCGTTCAGATCGTGCATGTCGCACCTTTCATCTTGCTTGGAATTTTCTGCTGTGCCGGACGCCCGAGGCCGCCCACCGCCGAAGCGGTCAGTCGCCGGGCGGGCCCGGCTCGCCGAGACTGAGGGCTAGTCCCGGTTGCGCCACGATCATTTCCTGCGCGACCGCCTCAATCGACTTTCGCCCGTTCATCGCCGCCTTCTGCAGGTGCTTGTGCGCCTCGACCAAGTCCATCTGGTGCTGATGGCACAGCATCAGCTTGGCCACATGCACCGCGGTCAGCGCCAGTGCCCGACCTTCGGCCTCCGCAATCCGCCGCGCGTCGCCCTGCCGGCGGCGCCAGAGATCGCGGCTGATCATCAGGTTGGTGAGCAGGCCGAAGGGTTTAATCGGCCGTTCGATCACCGCCGCCGCGCCAAGTTCCAGAACCAGTTGCAGCGTCGAGGGATCTTCGTAGCCGGTCAGCGCGATCGTCGGTGGACTGCGGTCGGTCAGATTGTCGATCAGCCGCCGCACCTCGTCGCGGGCATCGGCTTCGACGGTGACGATCGCGACATCTGCATCGTCGGGCAGCCGCGCCGGGATCGGCCACTCCAGCCGCGGCAGGCAGCCAATCCTGATGAGGTGAGTCACCAGGGCCTCCGCCTCCTCGCCCGGAGGCAGGAGGACCAGGACCCGTGTCCCCTTCAGGTCGCTGATACGTGGCTTCCGACGGGCGCTAGACATCTTCGGGCGTACGGTCCTCTATGCAATGTTCGACCATGTACGGCTCGGGGCGCACCGGCTCGGCCGCCGTCTCGAGCACCTGAAACTGCCCGTCGCTCGCGGCGCGCGCGACCCGCGGCCAGAGGTAACTGTGGTGGGTCGCCGCATCGAGCCGGACCGGACCTTCCGGCGCATCGAAGGTCACGCCCCACAGAGCCTCGCGTACCTGCTCTACGGTAAGTGCGCCACAGGCGCGGGCCGCGGCAGCGAACAGATGCACCTGAAAATACGCCGCTTCGGCGCCTGAGGTGATCGGCATCTCCGCGCCAAAGCGCGCCTGCATCGCAGCGACGAACTGGCGGCTGGCCGGGGTGTCGAGCGTGGCGAAATAGGGGGCCGCGGCGATGCAGCCCTCGGCCACATCCGCCCCCATGCGCGCAAGGTCGGATTCATTGGTCGCGAGGCTGGCGATGGTCACCCCGCGGGCGCGCAGCGAGGTGCGCGCGAAAGCCTGGTAAAGACGGATCGTGTCACTGCCGACAACCGTGGAGTATATGAAATCCGGCTGGGCCTGTTCCAGCTTCGCCATCACCGCCGCCAGCGCGGCGTCGCTCGCGCCGATCGGCAGGTAGTCCTCGCCGAGGATCTCGCCGTCGGCCTGCTCGAACAGGTCGCGCATGATGCGGTTCGATTCATGCGCATAGATGTAGTTGTTGCCGATGAAATAGCCGCGCGGGCCGTAATGCCGCAGCAGGTGGCGCGCGATGGGCAGGCAGTTCTGGTTCGGTGCCGCGCCGGTGTAGATACAGTTCTTCGAGAATTCGAAGCCCTCGTAAAGCGTCGGGTAGAACAGCAGCGCCTGCCGTCCCTCGATCAGCGGCAGCACCGCCTTGCGCGAGTTCGACATATGCGTGCCGAACAGCGTGCGCACGCCAAACTGATCGCACAAGGCTTCAGCTGCACGCAGGTAATCCGCCGGGCGCGGCCCGACCGGCACTCGCACCGGCACCAGCGGCACGCCATTGATCCCCCCCGCCTCGTTGACCTCGCTGATCGCCAGTTCGGTCGCGGCGGCCTGGGTCGCCTCGACCGCTGCGGTCGGGCTGCTGTCCGAGAACAACAGCCCGACCGGAAGGCCATCGCGATTACGGTTCAGCGAATGCATCAGAGCGTCTTCCAGTCATGCGCCGCCTCGAAGGCCGCTGCCGCACGGTACAGCAAGGCTTCGGAGAAATCCTGCCCGACGAGCATCATGCCCACCGGCAGACCATTGCGTTTGGCGCAGGGCACGCTGAGCGCCGGCAATCCGGTGGCGTTGAACGGCGCGGTATTGGCGTTCATTTCCAGTGCCCGGCCAACAAATGTCGCCGCATCGCAGCCTGGATCCGGCAGCTTCGGTGCCTGCAGCGGAACGGTCGGCATCAGCAGCACATCGTAGTCGGCCAGCACCGTCTCGTAGGCACGCTTGAGCTGCCTCACGAGGTTCTGCGCCTTGGCGTAATACTGGCCGTGATAGCGCGTGCCAAAGTAATGCGCCGCCAGCAGCACCGATTTCATATCGTCCGGGAACAGCGCCGCGTTGTCGCGCCAGTCGCGCTGCGCGCGCATCAGCGACGACAGGTAGAGGCCTTTCCAGTTTGAGCCGTAATTCAGGCCCTCAAGCTGGCGCACCGTCCCCTCGACCGCGATCGGCGACCAGATGCCATGACCCTTGCGGTGCAACGGCAGCGAGATCTCGTCCACCGTCGCACCAAGCTCGGCATAATGCGCCGCCGCGGCGCGCACGGCCTCGTCCACATCGGGCTCGGAGTTCTCCCAGCCAAACCCCTCGGGGATCACCGCGATCCGCAGGCCGACGCATCCGGCATCGCGCTCGGCGGTGTAGTCCCGTCTTTCCGGCAGGCCGACCTGCCGCGGATCGAGACCGTCGGCCCCAGCGATCACCTCCAGGACGCGGGCGTTGTCGCGCACGGTGCCGGACATGATGCCGACGTGGTCGAGGGTCATCTCCACCGGCATCACTCCGGTGTATGGCACCAGCCCGTGCGTCGCCTTCATCCCAACAAAGCCAGCATAAGCCGCAGGGATGCGCACCGATCCCCCTTGGTCGGTGCCGATCGCCACATCGACCAGCCCCGCAGCCACCAGAGCAGAACAGCCCGACGACGAGCCCCCCGCCGAGCGCGTTTCGTCATGCGGGTTGCGCACCGGGCCGAGCGCGCTGGTGTGGCTGCTGCCGGAGACGCAGAAATACTCGCATTGCGCTTTGCCCTGGATCACCGCACCGGCATCCAGCATCCGGGTCACAAGGGTCGCGTCGATCTCCGGCATGTAGCCTTCGAGCGTCGAAGCGCCGTTCATCATCGGCACGCCCGCAAGGCAGACATTGTCTTTCAGCGCGACACTCAGTCCTGCGAGAGCGCCCCGTTCGGATCCCTGAACCTCGGACAGCACGTACCAGGCGTTATAGGGGTTGTCCTCGGGAGCCGGGCGGTGGCCCGGTGTGCGCGGATAGCGCACCTCGGGCAGGCTCTCGGTCAGCGCGTCAACGATCTGGTAGTCGTCGCTGACCGCGTCAAGCAACGCGCGGAACGCCTCGATATCATCGGCGTCAAGCGCAAGGTTGTAGTGGAGGCTCGCGGCGGCGATGTCGCCGGCCTCGGGTCTGCGGATGGTCATGCTCTAGCCTTCAATCCCAATGAATGTCTTGGCGTCCTCTGTGGAACCGGGCGCCTTCGGGTCGATCGTCCGCACGATGCTGCCCTTGTCGATGGCGAGAACCCGGTCACAGATCTGCCAGAGGAAATCGATGTCCTGCTCGACAAGGATGATCGACAGTCCGCGGTTGCGGCGCAGTTCGATCAACACGTCGATGATCTCGTCGCAGATCGACGGCTGGATGCCTTCGGTCGGCTCGTCGAGCAGGATCAGGTCGGGCCGTCCGCACAGGCAGCGTGCCAGCGCCAGAAGCTGCTGCTCGCCGCCAGACAACATGCCCGCCTGCCGGTCGAGCAGCCGCACGAGCCGTGGGAACAGTTGCAGCACCTTTTCGATTTGCGCGGTTGCCGTGCCGAAATCTTTGACGCAGCCCATGCGGAGGTTTTCGCGAACGCTGAGCGCCTTGAAAAGCTGCTTGCCCTGCGGCACGTAGCCGATCCCCGCGCGTGCCCGCATGCGGGTCGGTGCCTTGGTGATGTCCGCGCCGGACTTCGCGATGCGGCCCTGCCATGCTGGCAGTTCGCCCATGATCGCGCGCAGCAGTGTCGTCTTCCCCATGCCGTTGCGGCCAAGAAAGCCGACACATTCCGCCGCGCCGATCTCCAGATGCAGATCGCGCAGCACGGGAACCCTTCCGTAGCCGGAACTCAGACCGTTAATATCAAGCATCGGCCGTCTCCTTTCTACCCAGGTAGGCGGCGCGGACCTGCGGGTCCTTCGCAACCTTCTGGAAACTGCCTTCCGCGATGACCTCGCCCTGCTCGAAGACGGTGACGCGCTCGCCGATCATGCGGATGAAATCCATGTCGTGCTCCACCACGATCACCGCGCTGTGCTGGGTGATCTCGCGGATGATCTCCACGGTCTTGACGCTTTCGCTATGGGTCATGCCGGCCGCCGGCTCATCGAGCAGCGCGACCGCCGGCCGCGATGCGAGGATCTGCCCCAGTTCGACCCATTGACGCTGGCCATGCGCCAGCTCGGCGCAGGACCGATCACGCAGATCGGCAAGCCCGATCCGCTCGAGCACCTCGTCGACCCGCGCGCGGGTCTCGGCATGGCGGGCCTTACGGTCGACCGACAGCGCGAGGTTCTCGGCCACGGTCATGCCCTCGAACAGGCTCGGAACCTGTGTTTTGATGCCGATACCCAGCCGCGCCACCTGATAGGGCAGCAGCGACTTCAGCTCTTTGCCGCGGAACGTGACGGTGCCGCGTGTCGGTTTGTACTGGCCGCTCAGCAGGCGAAAGAAGGTAGTCTTGCCGGCGCCGTTTGGGCCGATCAGGCAGCGCAGCTCTCCGGCGCGCAGTGCGAAATCGACCGCCTTGACAGCATGCACGCCGCCAAAGCTCACGCCCAGTCCCTCGGCCTTCAGGATGACATCTTCACTCATGCGCCTGTCTCCGCGGTTGTTGTGACGGATTTGCCGGGCCGAAGCTTGCGCAGCCACGTGCCCAGCAACGGTGCGATGCCTGCGGGGACCACGAGGACAAAGAAGGTCAGCACAACGCCAAGCACGAGGTTGACCTGGATAGCCTGCTGCGCCCCGAGACGGGTCGTCGCCCATTGCAGCGCGACGCAGCCGAGGATCGGCCCAATCAGCGTGCCGCGGCCTCCGACGATGACCCAGATGATCACCTGCGCCGATTGCACCAGCGCAAAGATCGTCGGGCTGACGAAGGCCCCCCAGTTGACGAACAGGCAGCCGGCGAGCCCGGCGATCGCGCCGCCCGCCGAGAAGGTGGCCAGCTTGCTGAGCGCGACATTGTAGCCGAGCAGTTCCGCCCGGTATTCGTTCTCGCGGATCGCGATCACCACCTTGCCGGCGCGGGTGCGCAGGAACAGGCTGATGGCGACGAAACAGGCGACCAGCAGGATCAGCGACAGGCGGAAGATCGCAGTTGGATCCAGCGGGGTGCCGTCAGGCCAGGCCAGCGTGGGGATCGCGGTGATGCCGTTGAAGCCCCCCAGTTGCGCGTCGCCGATCCGGTACTGCGGGCCCGAGGTCGAGTTGATCAGGTTCATCAGGATCAGCGAGACGGCAAGGGTGATCACCCCAACGTAGATATCGCTGATGCGGCCGTAGAACATGAAATAGCCCAGCACGGCGGCAAACACGGTTGGCACCGCGATGCCGATCGCCAGCGCCAGCAGGCCGGGGCCGAAGTTGATCGCCGCCACGGCGTAGGCGTAGGCGCCGAGGCCGAAGAAGCTGGCCTGCCCGAGGCACATGATGCCGCCCTTGCCCCAGATGAACGCGAGGCTCAGCGCAAGGATGGCCATGACGGCGTAGATGGTGATCTCGTAGACCGTGTAGAGCTCGATCAGGTTCGGCAGGGCCACGCCGCCGGCGACGACGACCAGCAGGCCGAGGGTTTGAAGGGTGCGGCTCATTAGATGGACCTCCGGAAGAAGCGCCCGGTGATCCCCTGTGGCAGGATACGGATCAGAACGACGGCAGCTACCAGCAGCATCACCTCGCCGATCACCGGCGTGTAGAGGAAGGTGAACATCTGGCTCACCGTGCCGAACAGCACCGAGGCCGACAGGTTGCCCGCGATCACCGCGGCGCCGCCGCTGATCACCGTGATGAACGCCTTGGCGATATAGGTGGCGCCAATGGTGGGAATGACACCTGTAATCGGTGCCAGCGCCGCGCCGCCCAGTCCGCCGAGCGCCGCGCCAAGCGCGAAGGTCAGCGAATATACACGGCGCGGGTTACCGCCGAGGGCTGCGACCATGTCGGGGTTCTGCGTCGTGGCGCGCGCGTTGAGACCGAAGGAGGTAAACTTGAACAATGCGTAGAGCGCTGCGAACACCGCCACCGCGAGGGCGATCAGATAGATGCCGTAGCCGCTGACCGAATAGTCTCCGATGCTGACACTCGACAGTGGCGTGGAGATGCCGGTCGTGGTGTTGCCAACCAGCATGGTCATGCCGCCGATCAGCGCCAGGCTGATGCCCCAGGTCGCCAGCATAGTGTCGATCATCCGCCCGTAGAGGTGGCGGACCACCAACCATTCCAGCGCGAGGCCGAGCAGGCCGACGCAAAGCGGTGCGACGATCAGCGACGCGACCCAGAAGTTCAGCCCCGCCCAGTTGGTGGCGTAGATGGCGGTGTAGCCCCCGATCATCAGGAACTCGCCATGCGCCATGTTAATGACTTTCATCATCCCGAAGACCACTGCCAGTCCGATGCTTATGAGCACCAGGACGGCAGCGGACCCGAGGATTTCGATCGTCAGAAGGGATGCGAAATCCATTTCGACTCCTTAGAGTTCGATCACGTATTGGGTGTTGTCGTCGGGATTGGCGATCAGGTCGCAGGACATGGCGGTATCCGCCGGCGGTTGCTGCGCGAAGGTCTCGACCGGCACCAGTCCGCCATCTTGGACCCGCGCGACATGCACGTCCATGATTGTGTGATGGGTCTGCGGGTCGATCTGCACGCGGCCGCTCGGCCCATCCAGCGCGATGCCGGTCTCCAGCGCCTCGATCACCGCCATGCGCTCGGTGGTGCCGGCCTGTTCGACGCCCTTCGCCCACAGCTTGAAGCCCTGGTAGGCGCCAACGCCCAGTTCGGTGATATAAGGATAATCCGCGCCGTACATGGCGTGGAAGTCCGACACGAATGCGCGGTTGGTCGGGCTGTCGAGTTCCTGCAGATAGTTCTGGCACACCATGAAACCGTCGCATTCCGCGGGGGTGAGGATCACGTGCTCGTTGCCGCCGGCAAAGGTGGTGGACGAAAGCGGGATCTGCCCGTGCACGCCCGCCGCCTGCCACTGCCGGTAGAACGAGATATGTGCACCGCCGACCAGCGCCGACCAGACGTAGTCGGGCTTGGCGGCCTGGATCTTCGAGATCGACGTTTTGAAGTCGGTCACGTCCAGCGGGAAGAACTCGACGTCCAAGACCTCGCCGCCGTTGTCGGCGGTGAACTTGCGCACCCAGTCTGCAGTAATCTGGCCGTAGTTGTAGTCTGCTGCGACGATGTAGACCTTCTTGCCGAAGGTGTCGGACGAGTATTTCACCAGCTTCTCGACGGTCTGGCCCGGTGTCACGCCCGTAGCGAACATGTTGCGGTCGCAGACGCCGCCTTCGTATTGGTTGGCGTAGAAATACGGGGTGTTGAACTGGCGCATGATCGGTCGCAGCACCTCGCGCGAGGAGGAGGTGATGCCGCCGAACACCACGGCGGGCTTGTCGGCAAGAACGGTCTGACGGCCGAATTGCGCATACATCTGCATGTTCGATTGCGGATCGAACACCTTCAGCTCGACCTCGCGACCAAGCAGGCCCCCATTGCGGTTCTGCTCGGCCACGGCGAACTTGAGCGTGTCGACGATCGGCGTGCCATAGACATCCAGCCCACCGGACAGGTCATAGAGCGCCGAAACGGTGATGGGGGTGTTGTCCTGCGCGGCGAGGATACTCGGGCAGGCAAGGGCGGCGGTCGAGCCAAGAAGGCCCAGCGTCTGACGACGGTTGATTTTCATTTCTTAACCTCACTGATGGAACTCGCAGGTCTCCCATCAGGTCGCAGCGCCAACAGGCCGCCGGGCCGCAAGACACACGACAACTGGGGCCCGGCGCGAGCAGCCGGTGAGCGGTCGTGTAACGAAATGGGAGATGGACCAGCCATGGGCTTGGTCGAAAGGCGGCGTGACGCTGTTGGCACGCCGAAGATTCAGGCGGGATACGCCCCAAGTGGCCTTGCGATAGCAGGCACACGACGTTGTGTAAAGAGAAAGTGACAGGCGGAGACCGTCACAGTTTGTGGCACCTCCGCGTGGCTGGGTTTGCCGCCGCCTTTGACACTGCGCCCTTATCGATCAGCGACAATGCAGTCTGGAGCCATTTGCAACACCTTCGAAAACAGGTAGACCAGTTCGTAACTTCACGAACACTGGACAGAACATGAGCGATGAGGCCAAATCGCCCTCTGCCGCACGCCCGCGGCGCACGCAGGCGGAGCGATCACAGGAAACCCGCAGCAAGGTCTGCGAGGCGACGCTTCAGGCCCTCGTGGAAGTCGGCTACGAGCAGATCTCGACGACGCTGATCGCGCAGAAGGCGCAGGTGTCGCGGGGCGCGCTCACCCACCAGTTCCCGACCCGCAACGACATGCTGGTCGCCGCATTCGAGAAACTGGTTGGCGAATGGCGGGAGGGCTACCCTTTTGGGCTCGACCCCGACAAGGAGCAGCTTTCGGTCGATGAGTTGATTGACGCGCTCTGGAACAACATCTTCGCCGAGGGCCGCTACATCGCGGCGATGGAGCTCATGCTCGCCGCGCGCCAGGACAACGAGCTGGGCCACGCGCTGCGCGATATTCTGGTGTCATGGATCCGCAAGCGTGACCGCATCACCGTGCGGCTGATCGGCGGCGACGTCGACGACGCCGAGGCCGATCTGAAAGTGCAGTTGCACCTCTCGGTGCTGCGCGGAATCGCCATGCACCAGAGCTTCGATTCTGATCCGCAGACGGCGAACAAGCTGATCGATCTGTGGAAGCGGATCGCTCGGAAGGCCTAAGCCCGGAAAATCCGCAATCTTCCGGACAGGACTGCCCGTAAAATGATCTAAAGATTTTCTGGTTTATTACATAATCTTAATCCAAATTTTTCAGCTTCTTGGCGAAATTTTCGCCCCACCATTAAAATATCAGCAGGTCAAAGCTTGATTTACGAACAGCGCTGATCGCATGATGCGGACAAAGCTGTTCGTAAGTATTCGCATGCGCACCGAGCAGATTGGAGAGACCGCCCGGTCGCACGGGCCGCAACAGGGAAGATCACATGACCATCAAGACGCTTCTTGGCACCGTCGCCGGCCTCGGCCTCGCAGCCGCACCTGCGTTCGCCACCACCTGGGACCTGTCGAGCGAATATCCCGCCGGCTCGCTGCAGGGGCAGACCGCCGATTTCTTTGCCAAGGCCGTGGCCGAGAAGACCGGTGGCGACGTCGAGGTGACCGTTCACCACGGTGCGGCGCTCGGCTACAAGAGCGTTGACCATTTCGATGCGGTGGGCGACGGCGCGCTGCAGGCAGCGTCCTCGGCCTTTGTGTTCTGGACCGGCATCGACCCGATTTTCCAGCTCTCGTCGCTGCCCTTCCTCGCCCCGACCTCCGAGGACGTGCATGACCTCTACGAGCTGGCGAAGCCCGAGTACAAAAAGGTCCTCGAGGACAACAACCAGATGCTGCTGCTCGCCACGCCCTGGCCGTCCTCGGGACTCTGGGGCAACTCGGCCTTCACCTCGACCGCCGACCTCGAAGGTGTGAAGGTGCGCACCTATGACGTTGCGTCCACCGAGACGATGAAGAACGCCGGCGCCTTCCCGATCCAGATCTCCTGGGCCGACGTGCCCGCGCAGCTGTCGACAAATGCCATCGACGCCGTGCTGACCTCGCCCAACGGCGGCGTCGGCGTGCAGATGTGGGAGCTGCAGTCGAACTTCACCAACGTGAACTACGCCTCCTCGCTGCAGGCGATCCACCTCAACCTCGACGCCTGGGACGACCTGACCGAAGAGCAGCAGACCGCCGTCATGGAAGCGGCCGCAGAGGCCGAGGACTTTGGCTGGGGCCTGCTGGCGGAAGCCACCGCCGAGGATTTCGACACCATGCGAGAGAACGGCATGACGGTGACCGAGGAGATCCCTGCCGAGTTCTCGCAGGCGCTGACCGACGCGGCGCAGCCCTTCATCAACCAATGGATCGCAGACACCGGCGAGCGCGCGCAGAGCATTATGGACGCCTATAAGAGCCGTTGATTTCTCCCCGACTGGCGCGGGTGGCCCCGGTTGCCGTCCGCGCATTTTTCCGCCTTCACGGGAGTTTCGCATGACCCGCTTCTATTCCGGCGTTTTCGCCCTGTCGCGACTGGCTGCCGTGATCGCCGCATGTGCCCTGGTCTACATGGTGGGCCATATCGCCTACGAAATCATCCTGCGCAGCTTCTTCGCCACCTCAACCTTCGTGCTGGACGAATTCGTCGGCTACGCGATCAGTATCTGTGTGGTCTGGTCCCTCGGCTACGTGCTCGAACATGGTGACCTGATCCGCGTCGGCCTTGTGCTTGATCGCCTGCCGCCGCGCGCGCAGCAGCTGATGACCGCCGGGGCTGCGCTGGTGGCCTGCGCACTTTCGGCCGGGCTTGCGTGGATGTTCTGGATCCGCGTCGCGCGGGCCTGGTCGCGCGGCACCGTGTCCTCGTCGGTCGCCGCGGTGCCGACCTGGATTCCCGAGGGCGCGCTCATGCTCGGGCTCGGGCTCTTTGCGCTTGCCGCGCTCTCGCATGGGCTGCGCCACATCACCGGCCACCCGTCGCCGGCCCCCAGCACGCCCCTGGCGACCCCGGTCGAATAAGCCGCAAAACTCGGAGAGAACACATGGAAACGCTCCTGACCGCGGCCGCAACGCTGGCCTTCCTACTGCTGTTCCTCGGCCTTGGGGTCTGGGTCTTTATCTCGCTGGCCCTGGTCGCCACCACGTCACTTTTCTTCCTGCACGGGATGGATCTCTCGCGTATCGGCTCGATCGCGGCGGGGATCATCTATCGCTATTCCACCAGCTGGGAGCTCTCGGCCATCCCGATGTTCATCTGGATGGGAGAGATCATCTTCCGCACCGACATCTCGACCCGGCTGTTCCGCGGCCTCTCGCCCTTCGTCGACTATATCCCCGGCCGCCTGCTCCACACCAACGTGCTGGGATGCACGCTCTTTGCGGCGGTCTCGGGCTCGTCGCCCGCCACCACCGCGACCGTGGGCCGGATCACCACGCGCGAGCTGGGCCAGCGCGGCTATGACGACCGGCTGTCGCTGGGCTCGCTGGCAGGCGCGGGCAGCCTCGGGCTGCTGATCCCGCCGTCGATCGTGATGATCGTCTACGGGATCCTCGCCGAGCAGTCGATCTCGCGTCTCTTCGCCGCCGGCGTGCTGCCGGGGCTGATGATCACAGCGCTCTACTCGGGCTACATCATGCTGCGCGCGAAGATGAACCCCGGCCTGGTGCCGGCCGCACGCGAGCGCCGCAGCGCGATGGATTTCGTGCGCGCACTCTGGGACCTGGCGCCGCTGGTGGTGCTGATGACCATCGTGCTCGGCTCGATCTACACCGGCATCGCCACTCCCTCCGAGGCGGCCGCTGTCGGCGTGATCGCCGCCATCGCCATCGCCGCCGTCACCCGCCAGCTATCGCTCACGCTGCTGCGAGACACGCTGATGGGAGCGCTGCGCACCTCCACCATGGTCTGTTCGATCCTGATCACCGCCGCCTTCATGTCGACAGCCATCGGCTATCTGCACATCCCGGCGGACGTGGCCGACGGCATCGCGTCGCTCAACCTGCCGCCCTGGGGGCTGCTGGTGGTGCTCTCGCTCTTCTACCTCGGGCTCGGCTTTTTCCTCGACGGCACCTCGATCGTGGTGATGAGCCTGCCGATCTCGCTGCCGCTGGCCTTGCAGGCGGGCTTCGATCCGATCTGGTTCGGCGTCTACCTCGTGCTGATGGTCGAGATGGCGCAGGTGACGCCGCCGGTCGGCTTCAACCTCTTCGTGCTGCAGGGCATCTCGGGCCGCTCGATCGGCTACGTCGCCCGCGCCGCGCTACCCTTCTTCGTGCTGATGCTGGTGGGGGTCGCGCTGCTGGCCGTCTTCCCGGGCATCGCGCTCTGGCTTCCGAATTTCTTCTACGGATAAGACAATGACCTCCCCCGCAAACCGCCCGCTCGATCTCGCACCCCTGCTGCGCGCTCAGGCGCAGCTCAATCAGCCTCACACGCTCTTCCGCGCCGTCGAGCAGACCTGCCGAGCCCGCTTCGGCTTCCGCTTCCTGACCGTGCTCAGGAACCTGCCCGGCACCGGCAACGTCATGCGGATGCACAGCTCCGAGCCTGACTATCCCACAGGCGCGCTGAAACCGATGGGGCTGACCGAATGGGGCAAGGTGGTGCTCGACGGCGGGAAGTGCTGGCTAGGCAACTCGGCCGAGGACGTCCGCTGGGCCTTTCCCGACGCCGAGTTGATCCTGTCGAAGGGCTGCGAGGCCTGCGCCTGCGCCCCGGTGCTCTGGGCCGGGCGCTGCGTCGGCGTGCTGTCGCTGAACGATGCGCGCGATGCCTACAGCCGCGACGACATGGCGGACATGTCCCTCATCGCCCAAACCCTCGCACCGGCGCTGATCTGACCCCCGAAAGGACGACCAAGATGACTACCCTGCTGATCAAGAACGCCCGCATCGTCGACGGCACCTCGCACGAGCCGACCGACCCGATGCAGATCGCCATCGAGGATGGCCGCATCCGCGAAGTTGGTGCCTCTGTCACCTTCACCGCGGACGAAGAGCTCGACCTCGACGGGCTGACGGTGATGCCCGGGCTGATCGACTGCCACGTTCACACCATCGCCTCCACGGCGAACCTTGGGCTGAATGCCTCGCTGCCCTCCTCGCTGGTGGCCGCGCGTGCTGCGACGCTGATGAAGAACATGATCATGCGCGGCTTTACCACGGTGCGGGACCTCGGCGGTGCTGACCGAGGCCTGCAACTGGCCGTGGAGGAAGGTCACTTCACCGCGCCGCGCCTGGTGATCTGCGGCAAGGCCCTGAGCCAGACCGGCGGGCACACCGACTACCGCGGGCCCTACGACAACCGCGACGTCGGCTGGTACGCGCAGGCGCTCGGCACGCTGGGGCGCATCTGCGACGGCAAGCCCGAGTTGCTGCGCGCCGCGCGCGAAGAGCTGAAGGGCGGCGCGCAGTTCCTCAAGGTGATGGCGGACGGCGGCGTGTCCTCGCCCTCCGACCCGATTGGGTACCTCGTCTACTCGGTCGACGAGCTCACCGCCCTCGTCGAGGTCGCCAACGGCTTCGGCACCTATGTCTCCGCGCACCTCTACGCCGACGAGGCCATCGTGCGGGCGCTGGACTGCGGCATCACCTGCATCGAGCACGGCAATCTGATCGGGGATGAGACCATCAAGCGCGTCGCTCGCGAGGGGGCCTTCGTGGTCCCGACCAACATCACCTACGACCTGCTGGCCCGCAAGGGCGCCGAGTTCGGCCTGCCGCCGGAGTCGGTCGCCAAGGTTGCCGACGTGCGCGAGGCGGGGCTCGAGCGCGTGGTGAAGCTGCACGAAGCGGGCGTGACCATGGGCTACGGCTCGGACCTGCTGGGCGGCATGCAGACCGAGCAGTCGGGCGAGTTCCCGCTCCGCGGGCGCTACATCCCCGCCGACGCGGTGATCCGCTCGGCCACCGTGGACGCGGCCAAGGTGCTGCGCATGGAAGGCGAGGTCGGTGTGATCGCGCCCGGCGCCCATGCCGACATCATCGCGGTCGAAGGCAACCCGCTCGAGAACCTCGACCTGCTGACCGGACAGGGCGCCCACATGCCGCTCATCCTGCAGGGCGGCCGCGCGATCAAGAAGGCGGCAAGCCTCTAAATTTAAATAAAGAACATAAACTTATCCAGCGCGGGCGGTCCGAGCCGCCCGCCGACCAACTCGGAGAGAGACATGAAGAAGTTCCTGACCACCACGCTGCTCGCCGGCGTACTCGCAAGCCCTGCCCTGGCGACGGATTTCATCGCCAACACCTTCTACGACGCGCAGCATCCGCTGGCCAAATACGGCTACACCGAATGGGCCGAGATCGTTAAGGACCTATCCGGCGGCGATCTCGCCCCACAGGTCTTCACTGGCACGGTGCTGCTGGCCCCGCGCGCCACCATGCAGGGCATCCGCGACAACGTCGTGCAGGTCGGCCACCACGCCGCCATCTACACGCCCTCGGACCTGCCTGTCGCCAACGCGGTCCAGGAGCTTGGCTTCAACTATTCCGATCCGCTGGCCGCGATCTTCGCCGTGGCCGATTTCTCGATGCACAATGCCGCGCAGCTGGCGGAATGGCAGGACCAGGGGATCGTCTACCTCGGCGCCTATGCCACCCCGCCCTACATCCTGATGTGCGCCGAGCCGGTGCGCACCCTGGCCGAGCTGAAGGGTAAGCGCATCCGCACCGCCGGCTCCGCCGTCTCGGCTTGGGTCGAGGCCGCGGGCGGCACTCCGGTGAACGTGCCTTCTTCCGAGATGTACACGGGGATCGAGCGCGGCACACTCGACTGCGCCACCAACGCGGCCAACGACCTGGTGGACCGTTCGCTCATGGAAGTGGCCGAGCACACGACCCTCCTGCCCACCGGCATGTACTGGTCGGGGCCGAACTGGGGCTTCAACCCCGGCTTCTGGTCCGGCCTGACTGCCGAGCAACGCGGAGTCTTCATGCAAGCCTCGGCCCGGTCGATGGCGCGGATGATCATCAACTACACCGCACAGGCCGAAGCCGCCCTCGAGACCGCCAGGGACAAGGGCGGCAACATCTACGAGCCCGAGGCCGACCTGCTCGCCTCGGTCGAGGAGTTCCGCGCCAAGACGCTCGACGGCGTCTACGACAAGGCAACGGAAACCTACGGGCTGAGTGATGCCAAGCCGGTGATCGACGACTTCCGCGCCACGATGGATAAATGGACCGCACTCCTGGCCGAGGTCGACACCTCCGACGAGGACGCGCTGACCGAGCTCGCCATGTCCGAGATCTACGGCGACATCGACCCGGCGACCTACGGCGTCGAGTAACGTCCCCGCATCCGAACCGTCAGGGGCCCCTCACCCGGGCCCCTGTTTCCGCACGCCCCAAGGAGATGCCCCGATGCACGCCCTGATCCGCTGGACAAACCGCGCTGTCATGGCGCTCGCCTGCGCCTTCATGCTTCTCATGATGGTCCATATCACCACGGACGTGGCGGTTCGGTTCTTCTTCGACGGCCGGCTCATCGGCACGCTCGAGATCGTCTCCTACTACTACATGGTGGTGATCGTCTTCCTGTCGCTGGGCTACGTCGAGCTGCGCGGCGAGCATATCCGGGTGGATCTCTTCGCCAAGATGCTGCCGCAGACCGTGCAGCTCGGGCTCTACGTGCTGGCCTGCGCGCTGGGGCTGATCTTCTTTGGGATGCTCTTCTGGCAGTCCGCTCAGGACGCGATCAGCGCCACCCGCCGCGCCGAAGAGGCGATGAGCAACTTCACCTTCTACATCTGGCCCGCCCGCTGGGCACTGCCCTTGGGTTTCGCCGGCATCTGGCTGGCGGTGCTGTCGAACCTGCTGAAATCCGTAGCGCTGCGGCGCGCGCTGTAACCGCCGAGAGGATCTGAACCCATGAGCAATCTCGATATCGGCATTCTCGGCACCGTCGTCGCGCTAGTTCTGATCGCGCTGCGCGTGCCGATCGGCCTCTCGCTTGGCCTCGTCTCCATCGTCGGCATCTCGCAGATGTTCAACATGAGCGTCGCCTGGGGGATGATCTCGGCCACCCCCTTCGACTACGTCGGGCAATGGGAACTGTCGGCGGCGCCGATGTTCCTGCTGATGGGCTTCCTGTGTTCCTCGACCGACATGACCCGCGGCCTCTTCCTGTCGCTGCGGCTCTATCTCGCGCGGCTGCCGGGCGGGCTGGCGATCACCTCGGTCGGGGCCTGCGCCTTCTTCGCGGCGGCTTCGGGCTCGTCGGTCGCCACCGCCTCGGCCATGTCGCGCATGGCGGTGCCGGAAATGCTGAAACAGGGCTACGACAAGGGACTTGCCACCGGCACCATCGCCGCCTCGGGCACGCTGGGCTCGCTGATCCCGCCCTCGGTGCTGCTGATCCTCTACGGCGTCTACGCGCAGGTCTCGGTCGGGCAGCTCTTCATGGCGGGCTTCATTCCCGGCATTCTCTCGGCGCTGATCTACATGGCGATGATCGTCACCCGGGTGACGCTGAACCCGTCGCTGGCCGGAGAAACCCCGCCGCCGCCGACCGATGAGGAACGCCGCGAGGCGCTGCGCGACGTGTGGCCACTGCCGACACTGATTCTGCTGGTGCTGGGCGGCATCTTCTCGGGCGTCTTCTCGCCCACCGAGGCGGGCGCGCTCGGCGCCTTCTTCGCGGCGGTGATCGGGGCGCTGCGCGGCAAGCTCACCCGCGCCGCGGTGATCGAGGCAGTGACGCAGGCGGTGGTCTCCACGGGGTCGATCTTCATCATCCTGATCGGCTCGCTGTTCTTCACCCGCTTCCTCGCCCTGTCGGGCTTGCCCACGGCCTTTTCCAACGCGATCCTCTCGGTCAGCAGCGAGATCTGGTGGATCCTCTTTGCGGTAACGTTGATCTACCTGGTTCTCGGCATGCTGATCGATTCCATCGGCCTGCTGCTGCTGACCCTGCCGATCCTCGTCCCGCTGGTGCAGACCACGGGGATCGACGCGATCTGGTTCGGCATCATCATCGTCAAGCTGCTGGAGATCGGTCTTGTCACGCCGCCGATTGGGCTCAATGTCTACATGATCAACGGTGCGCTCAACAACGCTGTGACCCTGCCCGAGATCTTCCGGGGCATCTGGTGGTTCCTGCTGATGGACCTCGCGACGCTGCTGATCCTGATCCTGTTTCCGGCGCTGACGCTCTGGCTGCCCTCGCTGGCCTACTGACCCACTGACCGAAAGGACCCACCATGACCGACAGCCCCGTAATGATGCTCACCGGCGGCAGCCGGGGGATCGGCGCCGAGATCGCCCGCGCGGCGCAGGCCCTCAGCTGGCACGTGAGCCTCGGGCTGCGCGACCCCGCCCGCGTGCCGGAGGGGCTTGATCCCGCCCTGCTCGACACCTTCGCCTACGACGCGACCGTTCGCGATGCCGAGGCGGCCTGGGCCGAGGCGGTCATGGCGCAGCACGGCCGGATCGACGCCATCGTCGCAAGCGCCGGGCTGTTCACCTCGAGCAGCATCGTCGAGGCCCCGGAGGCCGAGGTCGACACCCTGCTGGAAGTGAACCTGCGCGCGCCGCGGCGGCTGGCCATGGCGAGCTGGGACGCCTTGAAGGCCGCGGGCCGCGGCCGCGTCATCATCCTCGGATCGCTTTCCGGCAAGCGGGTGGCCTCGGCCGGGTCCGGGCTCTATTCGGTCAGCAAGTTCGCCGCCGTCGGACTGGCCCACGCGCTGCGCTACGAGGGCTGGGACCATGGCATCCGCGCCACCGCGGTCTGCCCCGGCCTCGTGGCGACCGACATGGGCGAAACCGCCGCTGCGGGCAGCAGAGCCGCGGCGCAGATGACCCAGCCGGAAGAGGTCGCGCATCTAGTGATGGAAGCGATCGGCCTGTCGAACACCGCCTCGTTGCCCGAGATCCACATCAACTGTCGGACCGACGGGATATTCTGACCGGCCTTGATGCCAGTCAATACCCTCCTTTCCGAAATCAATTCAGATGTCCCATAGGCGCTGACGCCGGACATCAGACAGGGAGAGATGGGTTCGTTTCGGCCTCTTGGCGGAGATGGGTCGAACTCTACGGCATGGACCCGATGCGGCGTGATCCTGCCTATATCGTCACCGAGAGCGAACTGCGGGATCAGCACAAGCAGGCGTAATGGATGATCAGTGCAGCGCGCTCCAGCCTGCAAAGCCTGTTCTGGCAAGTCGCGGGGCAGAACTACGTTCTGCTGCTCACCGATGCCAAGGGGGTCTGCGTCGACTTTTTCGGTGATGACCTCTTCGTCGATGAGCTGCGGGGCGCTGGCCTCCACCTTGGGTCGAACTGGTCCGAGGACCTTGCCGACACTTGCGGGGTCGGCGCCTGCATCGTCATGCAGGAGCCGGTGACCGTGCATCAGGACGATCATTTCGGCAACGCGCACACCACGCTCAGCTGCACGGCCGCGCCGATTTTCGACAGCCTTGGCGGGCTGGCGGCGGTGCTCGATATCTCGTTGCTGCGCTCGCCGACGCCGAAGCGTAGCCAGAACCTCGCCATGAGTCTCGTTACCAACGCGGCACGGCTTGTGGAAATGGCAAACCTGATGGCCAAGAGTCGCCGCGACCGGGTGCTTCGGCTGTCGGGAAGACTCGAGTTCGTCGACGTCGACGCCGAGGCTGCCGTGCGCCTCGATGGCGCTGGACCGGTGCCCGGTTAAAGGCTTTTGACAAAGCCGTTCTGTGCCGACCCACAAAAGCACCTGTTCTGAACACCTTCTCAGGCTCGACCATGCTAAGATGGTTCGGATAAGGTCGAATTATGTGTTTTTATCCTAGACTCAGGACTCATAGCCAGTAGATCACAGTAGCGGCGAGGGCGATGACTGACAGGAAGACCTTCGGGCATCGATCATAGCGAGTGGCAACGCGGCGCCAGTCCTTGAGCCTGCCGAACATGATCTCGATCCGGTTTCGGCGTTTGTAGCGGCGCTTGTCATACTTCACCGGCGCCTTGCGCTGTTTTCGTCCGGGGATGCAGGCGCGTATCCCTTTGTCTTTCAACGCTTCCCGAAACCAGTCGGCGTCGTAGCCGCGATCCCCAAGCAGCCAGTCGACATCCGGCAGACTGTCGCAAAGCGCCCGCGCGCCGACGTAGTCGCTCACCTGGCCTGCTGTGACGAATAGGTTGAGGGGACGCCCCTGGCTGTCGCAAATGGCATGCAGTTTCGTGTTCATGCCGCCCTTGGTCCGTCCGATCAGGCGGCCAGGCCCCCCTTTTTGGCGGCCAGACTGGACGCCGTTCGGTGAGCCTTCAGGTAGGTTGCGTCAATCATCACGGTCTTTTTCTCGCCGTGCCCGGCAGCCAGTCCCGCCATCATCCTCGCGAAGATGCCCTTGTCGCTCCAACGCTTCCAGCGGTTGTAGAGCGTCTTGTGGGGGCCCTATTCCCTTGGCGCGTCTCTCCAGCGCAACCCATTGCGATTGATGAAGATAATCCCGCTGAGAACGCGCCGATCATCAACGCGCGGTTTGCCGTGGGACTTCGGGAAATAGGGCTCCAGACGCGCCATCTGCGCATCGCTCAGCCAGAAGAGATCAGACATATCACCACTCTGTTTTCGCACGGTGAATCATGCCCCTCTGGCACAATCAATGGGTCCTGAGCCTAGACCACGCCAGCCGTCGTCAACCGACGCCAGTCGGCCAGAGCACGCGGGGTGCCTCCCTGCAGCCCCGCTGCCACGACTGCGCCGAAGCGCAGATCACCTGCGGGTAGGATCTTCACAGCATGGCCGAGGGCACCAAGCGCCTCGATCTCCGGATGCGACGCTTCGATCAGCAGACGCCCGTTTTCCGACCTCCATCGCGGCGCGCCGACCGCTGCGGCGAGGTCTTCGCCCGCGAGCCGTGCCCGGGACAACACCTGCAGCAAAGTCTGAACCTGCCCATCGGCACCGGGCGTGGCCAGCGCCCAGACGGCCCCCTCCGGGCCGGTCAGCAGAGCCGGGGCGAGCGTATGCACCGGGCGCTTTCCGGCAGCGACGTCATTCGGCGCCTCGCCGAACCCGGCGGCGCGGTTATTCAGCATGAAGCCGCCCTCGGGCACATAGACCGCGCTTCCGAAATCGTCGAAGACGCTGACCAGCGACGAGACCACGCATCCGTCGGCATCGGCGCAGGCCACGCCCGCGGTGTGCAGGTAGGCGCGCGGCCCGCCGCGGTGCAGCGCCCGCTCGGGGTCATAGGTCAGCGCTTCGGACATCAGCGCCATGCCTTCGCCTGCTCGGGCGCGATAGGCGAAGGCCGCCTCGGTGAGCTCGATCCCCGCATGATCCAGAGGTGTGCCCGCTGCCGGAGACGCCTCTTCGAGCGCTTCAAGGGACAGGTTGAGCAGAATGCCCTGCGTCATCGGCGGCTGTGTCATCACCGTAAGTCCGGCCCAGTCGGTCCTGTTCGGCGCGCTCACCACTGTCTCGTGTGACGCGAGGTCCGAGGCCCTCAGGGTCCCGCCGAGCGGTCTCACCGCGCGCTCCACCGCCTGAGCCATGACGCCCTCGTAGATTGCCGCCGCGCCGTGGTCAGCCACCGCGCGCAGCAGCGCGGCGAGCTCCGGCAAGCGAACCAGATCCCCCTTCTTGCGGTCGAAGAGCGGCCAGTTCTCGGCCCCGCCCGCTACCAGCCGAGCCCGCTGCGCGACCAGCGCTCCGGCGAGGTAGGAGGTCACGCGGAACCCCTCTTCGGCCAAGGCGATGGCCGGGGCGAGCAATTCGGCCAGAGGCAGGGTGCCATAAGTCGAGTGCAGGGTGGTCCAAGCGCCGACCAGCCCCGGCACGGTGATTGCGTTGGCACCCTCGATCGGTTCCCCGGCCCAGCCCGCCGGGGCGCAGCCGGTGCCGTTGATCGCGGTCACGTCGCCGTCTGCCGCGTGCACGAGCGCCAGCATGTCCCCCCCGAGCCCGCAGGCATCCGGCGAGATCACCGCCAGTACCGCCTGCGCCGAGATCAGCGCATCCGCCGCGCCGCCGCCGCGTTCAAAGGCGCGCAGACCGGCCGCGGCAGCCAGAGGGTTCTCACAGGAGATCGCGCCGCGCCGGCCCTCCATGACGGGACGAAGCGGCGACGAGAACGGATCGGCAAGGGTGAACATTCGAACGCTCCTTCAGACTGCGGTATAGCCGCCATCAACCACCAGCTGCGTCCCGGTGACGTAGCGGGCGGCCGAGGAGGCAAGATAGAGCACGCTTCCCGCGAGTTCCTCCGGAGTGCCGTGGCGGCGCATGGGGATGCCGCTTTCGATCTTGCGGCGCACCTCAGCCGGATCGTCCTGATGCTCCCAGAAGGTATCGTTGAACGGCGTGTCGACCCAGCCCGGCAGAAGGGCGTTGACCCGGATCCCGTCCGGACCAAGCTCGTCGGCAAGCGCGCGCACCAGCCCGATCACCCCGGCCTTCGTGGCATGGTAGGCCGGCATTCCCGCATGACCGCGCAGGCCGCCGGTGGACGAGGTGAAGATCACCGACGGGTTGTCCGATGCACGCAGATACGGCACCGCGGCCTGGGTGAGGAACATCGGCAGCGACAGGTTCACCGCGATCGACCGCTCCCACATCTCGGCGGTCCAATGTTCCAGATCCGCCGAGAGCATCAGCCCGGCATTGACGAACAGGCAGTCGATGCCGCCCTGCTGATCGACCGCGAACTCCACTGCCCGGGCCGGCGCAAGCGGCTCGGCAAGATCGAGAACGCGCGTCCGGAGCGTCCCGGACTTTTCCTGCGTGGCGGTTTCGAGCGCGGCCAGCCCCTCGGCGTTGAGATCGCACACGGTGACCGTCGCGCCCTGTTCGAGAAAAGCCAAGGCGGCTGCGGCACCAATTCCGGTTGCGCCGCCGGCGATAAGAACGCGGGTCATGGAGAACTCTTTCTTTCGGGGTGGTAGATTGTTGTCAGGTGGTCATGCTGCCAGCCGATGCTGGCTTCGGCCCAAGCCGCCAGCGAGAGCAAAAGCGCGTCACTCCCCGGCGCGGCAGCGAAGAGCGCGCCCTCGGGGCGGTTCCGCGGGTCGCGGATCAGCGGCAGCGACAGGCTCGGAAAGCCCGTCAGGTTCCAGGGTCGCGCAAAGCAGGTGTAGTCGCGGTTGCGCGGTCCGGTCTCATGATCCGGGCGCATCAGCGACAGCGCCCCGGGATGCGGGGCGGCGGCGTTGAGCGCCGGGCTGAGCAGCAGATCGTAGGTTTTAAAGCAGGCAAGGACGCGGTCTCGGTAGGCCAGGATGGTCTCGCGCGCCGACAGCACGTCGGCGCCGGTCACCTTGCGACCGGCCTCGATCCGCGCCCAGGTTGCGGGTTCGAAATGCCCCGGCAGGGCGGACAGCCCGGCGGCCTGCTCCATCGCGGCGACGGTGGCGGCGAGAGAAGCCAGACGCACCCTGCGCTCGGCCTCGGAGAGCTCCGGCGTGATCGGCGGCAGGCGCGTTTCGGCCACGTCCATCCCCAGCGCCGCCAGCCGCTCCGCAAGAGCCGCGAGCCGCCCCGCAATCGCATCGCAGGTTGCGCCGCCATCGGCGGCCTGCAGCACCAGACCGATGCGCGGGCGTCCGGCAAGCGGCGCGGGGGTAGCGAGATCGGGCCGGTTGGCGGCCACTGCGAGGGCCAGCGCCGCGTCGGCCGCGGTGCGGGTGAGCGCGTTTTGCGCAGCCATGCCCCCGGCCCCTTCGATGCGTTCGGGGCCAAGCGGCACGAGCCCATGGCTCGGCTTCAGCCCGACGAGCCCGCAAAGTGCGGCCGGAATGGTGATCGAGCCGCCCGCATCACTTGCGTGGGCGATCGGCACGATCCCGGTGGCCACGGCGACGGCGGCACCGCCGCTCGACCCACCAGAGGACAGGTCCGGCGCATAGGGATTGCGCGTCGAAAGCCGATGGTGCCGGCTTTCGCACCCCGAGGTGCCGCCAAGCTCGGGACTGTGGCTCCGGCCCAGCAGTACGGCCCCGGCGTGCAGATAGCGGTCGACCACGGTGCTGCTTTGCGCCGCGGGCGCAGCCGGAAAGCCGCTGCCGTTGGCAGTTGGGCGGCCCGCCACCGCGCAATGCAGATCCTTGATCAGCATCGGCACGCCCGCCAACGCATCGGTCAACGGACCGGCCGGCTGTTCAGAGCTGGCCACCTCTGCGCGCACCGGAGGATCGAAGTGTTCGCAGATTGCCTGCAGCCCAGGGTCGACCTCGGCCATGCGGCGACGCGCGGCGGCCAAGACCGCATTCCCGCAGAGCCGCCCGGCCCGCAGGTCGCCCGCCAGCCGAACGGCATCGAGCTGGACGTAGCTGCGCGTCTCCATTCCCGGGGGTCCTGCTTGCGCCACGCCTTTCAGTATTGTGCGTCAGGGAGCCGGACGATCAGCCCCGCCATCGCCTCGCTCATGATCAGCTGGCACGACAACCGGCTCTCGGGCCGCCGCTCGGCGGCCGTGGCATCGAGCATCTCGTTTTCCACCTCGCCGACGTCGGGCAAGGCAAAGCCGCCCGCGTTCTGCACGTAAACGTGGCAGGTGGCGCAATTGATCGAGCCGCCGCACTCTCCCATGATGCCGTCCACATTGCTCATCACGGCGGCTTCCATGATCGAGGTTCCGACGGCCACGTCGAGCACCGTTTCGGTGCCGTCATCGGCGATAAAGGTTACGTTGGGCATGTCGCCTCCTGTCTCTTGTCCGGGGACCGGGTTTCTCAGGCCGCCTTGGGCGTGAGCGCCAGCGGCAATGTGGTCAGGCCGCGCAGGCCGGGGTGCATGCGCAGCCCGGTCGGACCGGTCACCGCCATGCTTTCGATCTGCTGGGCAAAGGCCTGGAAGAAGCACTCGGCCTCGAGCCGCGCGAACATCTGCCCGACGCAGCCGTGGATGCCGACGCCGTAGCCCATCTGCCCCTTAATCTTGCGGCTGATGTCGAAAGTGTCGGGATCATCGAAATGCTCGGGATCGCGTCCCGCCGAGCCGATGAAGATCATCACCTTCTCGTTGGCCCCGATCGTCTGTCCGGCCAACTCTGTTTCCTTGAGGGTGGTGCGGAACAGGCTCTGCGAGGAGCTGTCCCAGCGCGTCGCCTCCTCGAAAGCGTTCCGGGCCAGCGTGGGATCGTCGCGCAGTTTGGCATATTGCTCGGGATGCCGCGCCAGCGCCCACAGGCACAGGCCGATGCTGTCCACCGTCGTATCGACGCCCGCAGAGAGGAAGGTGCGCACCAGCATCATCGCCTCTTCTTCGGTGATCTTTCCTTCGTCAGCAGCGCCATAGATGATCTGCCCGATCCCGCCTTCGGCCAGCATGTCGCGCTGGCAGCGGCGGACGATCCAGTCAGGCACGTCCTTGTGGGTCTCCATGTACTCCTCGTACCACGGCACCACCGGGCCAAAGGCGCCGAACACCATGGTGCCGTAGATCAGCAGGTTCTCGCGGCCCTCGTCGGCGAGGCCAACGCTGTCAGGGAAGACCTTGAGCGGATAGGCACGGGTCAGCGCGCTGACCGCCTCGATCTCGCCGCGGTTCTTGACCTCGGCCACCATGCGCGCGGCATCGGCATCGAAGCGCTCGCGGATCTGCCGCAGCACCTTGGGCGAGAGCGCCCGCGACAGCACCGTGCGTGTGCGGGTGTGCTCGGGCGGATCGACCTCGAGGATGATCGACGGCTTGCGCCAGGGCTCTTCCGTGAAAAGGTTGCGAATGCCGCCACCACCGGCGTTGGAATAGGTGTCGTAATCGGTCAGCACCTTCTGGCAGGTATCGTAGTGCTGGACGCACCAGATACCGTACTTTTCGAGATAGACGACCTTTCCCAGACTGCGCAGTTCGGCATAGGCGCTGAAGGGATCAGCGCGGAACTCTGGCGAGAACGGATCGATCTGACTGGTGATGCGGTTGGGCATGGGAGGCTCCTGAATCTTTTGGTCTGTCGGGACGGCTCAGCCGCCGGTCCCTTGCGTTGCGCGCATGTCGGCACGGAGCGCCGCGGTTGCGGCCTCATCGACCGTGCCTGCGGCCGGGTCGGACAGCACCACGCCGTAGGCGGTCGCTGCGGCCGCGACCGAGACCAGCCCGTCGAGCACATCCTCGGCTACGCGGACGGGATCGCGCCGCAGCGGGTCGCCATAGCCGCCGCCCCCGGCCATGCGATGGCGCACCAACGCGCCAGCGTTCAGTGTCTCGGCCTGCGTCGCCAGCGGCGGCATCGCGCGCAGCGTGTTGCCCGCCTCGATCTCGGTGAAGGCAGGCTTGCCCTCGCCGCCGCCGAACAGGCCGTGCGGCGGGTGGATTGCTTTGTCCGACCGCACCCCGAAATAGGTGTCATCGGCCAGCGAACGCCATTCCCGCTGGATCGAGACGCCGCCGCGGAACTCGCCCGCCCCTCCGGTATCGGCAACGAAGCCATAGCGTTCGATGCGCAGCGGGTAGTCCGCCTCGATCATTTCGATTGGAACGTTGGACTGGTTCGAGCCCATATGGGGGACCCCGGACTGCCCGTCATGGGCCGAGGTCGCCCCCCAGACCCCCATCACGCATTCCGAGAACACGAAGGGCTTGCCGCCCTGTTGACCGCCAAAGCTCGGCAGGGTGGAGCCGCCGGTATTGTCAGCCGCAATTTTGTCGGGGAGCGCCTCGGCAAGCGCACCGAAAATGCAGTCGATGATGCGGTAGCCAGTGATGCCCCGCGCGCCGCAGGGCGCCGGGTAGACGCAGCTCACCAGCGTACCCGGAGGCGCGGTCACGGTGATCGGCCGGGTGTAGCCGTGGCAGTTCGGCACTTCTTCGGGCATGATCGAGCGCAGCGCCGCATAGACGTTCGACTTGCAGAACGAGAGTGGTGCGTTGATGCCGCCCTTGACCTGCTTGTTGGTGCCGGTCCAGTCGGCAGTGATCTCGCTGCCCGAAACGGTGAGCGTCAGATGCAGCTCAATCGGCTCGGGATCGGCACCAAGCCCGTCGATGTGATCGACGAAGCTGTAGCGACCGTCGGGGATCGCTTCGATCGCCTTGCGCGAAAACAGCTCGGCCTGATCCTGCAGCGCCTCGGTATAGGCCTCGATCTCGTTCGCGCCATAGCGCTCGAGCAGCTTGGCAAAGCCCTGACGCCCGGCACGCGCGGCCGCCATCTGCGCCCGAAGGTCGCCGATCACCTGCTCCGGCACGCGCACGTTGGCGGCGATGATCTCGAACAGCATCGGGTTCTCGACACCGCCCTCGGCCAGCTTGAGGAACGGCAGGCGTAGGCCCTCCTGATGGATCTCGGTTGCGCCGATCGAGTTCGAGCCCGGCACCAGACCGCCGACATCGGCGTGGTGGGCAATGGTCGTGGCCCAGGCGCAGATCCGGCCCTCGGCGAAGATCGGCTCGATCACGTAGATGTCCGGCAGGTGCTGCCCCTGGATAATGTAGGGATCGTTGCCCACGAACACGTCGCCAGGTTTGATCCGGCCTTTGAAGGTCTGCACCAGGTGGTTCATCGCGTCGTAGAAACTGCCGAGGTGCATCGGCGTGGTGACACCCTGCGCGATGGTCTCGCCGCGCGCGTTGCAAAGCGCGGTGGAGTAATCCATCGCGTCCCGCACGATCGGGGAATGCGCGGTGCGCATCAGGATCAGCGCCATCTCGTCGGCGATGGCCTCGAAGCCGTTTTTCAGCACTTCCAGCAGGATCGGGTCGATCTGGCGGCTCATATGCGGGCCTCCCGGGCGAAATTGATGACGATATTGTCGTAGCCGTCACGGAACACCGTGGCGTCCGGCGGCACCACGGTGGTGCCCTCGTATTCCTCGATGATCATCGGCCCTTGGACCGGAGTTTCGGCCAGCGCCCCGCGATGCAGCACCGGCGTGTCGCGCAGGCCCATCTCGGCGCCGAAATAGACCGGACGGTGCGTGCCCTCGGCAGGCCGGCTGCGCTCCTGAAGCGCCATGCCGCCGGCGGTTCGCGGCGCGACCGCGCCCAGCACCCGGAGGTTGACGATCTGGATCGCGCCGTCGAGCAGGTGGCCGTAGCTGCGGCGATGTTCCGCCTCGAAGGTCTCCCGCACGGTGCCGAGAGCATCTGCCAGCGCGCCGTCGCGCGGCAGGTCGATCTGCAGCTCGAAGGCCTGACCGGCGTAACGAAGATCGGCGGACCAGCGCAGCTCGGGCCGGGCCTGATCGAGCTCGGTCCGCACCTCGGCTTCCATCTCCCGCAGGAGCGCTTCCGCCCGGGGTGCGGTCTCGGCGTCGAGCAGACCGAGGAAGGCGCGCGCCCGGGTGGCCTCTAGATCGGCAAAGAGCAGCCCGACCGCCGAGTAGACGCCGGCGGCAGGCGGGACCACGACGCGGGTCATCTCGAGCTCGCGGGCGATCATCGCGCCGTGCACCCCGCCGTTGCCACCAAAGCAGAACAGCGTGAAGTCACGCGGGTCGCGCCCGCGATAGGTGCTGACCGCCTTCACCGCCCGCATCATCGTGACGTTGGCGAGCTTGTGCACGCCGAAGGCGGCCTCGTGGGCATCGCAGCCCAGATGCGGCGCGATCTCGGTCTCGAAAGCGGCTCGACTGGCAGCCGCGCGGATCGGCACCGTGCCGCCGGCCAGCGCGTCCTGATTGAGATAGCCGAGCGTCACATTCGCGTCGGTCACCGTGGCCGCGGTCCCGCCCTGATCGTAGCAGAGCGGTCCGGGCGAGGATCCGGCGGATTGCGGACCGACCTTCAGCGCTCCGGCGGCATCGATGCGCACCATCGAGCCCCCGCCCGCGCCGACCTCGGAAACGTCGATCACCGGCAGTTTCAGCGCGTAGCCACCGCCTTTGGTGAGCCCGGCCGAGAGCGAAATACCGCCGCCGACTTCGTATTCGCTGGTGGCGTTGATCCGCCCCGCCTCGATCATCGCGGCCTTGGCTGTCGTGCCGCCCATGTCGAAGGTGATGATGTTGTCATAGCCCGCGCGCGCGCCCATGCGGGCGGCGCCGACGACGCCAGCGGCGGGACCGGATTCCACCACCGTGGCGGGCTTCGCGATGATCTGCTCGATCAGCTGAACCCCGCCCGAGCTTTGCATCATGGTCAGCCGCCCATCCTGCCCCGCTGCTTTCAGCCGGTTCGAAAGCGAGCGCAGGTAATCCGCCACCGGCGGGCCGATGTAGGCGTTGGCGACGGTGGTCGAGGTGCGTTCGTACTCCCGTATCTCGGGCAGAACCTCGCAGGAGAGCGAGATGAACGTCTTCGGCAACCGCGCCCGCAAGCGCGCGCCGACCATTTGTTCGTGCGCCGGGTTGATGTGGGAATGCAGGAAGCAGACCGCGACAGCATCGACGTCGAGCGCCGCGATCTTGTCGATCAGCGCCTCGACAGCCTCTGGGTCGAGCGGCTTGAGGACATCGCCGCGCGCGTCCATGCGCTCGGCCAGCTCGAAGCGGCGGCGGCGGGGAACGAGCGGCGCGGGCTTTTCGTAAAGCGGCTCATAGAGGCGCGGCACGCGGATGCGGCGCAGTTCGAGCACGTCGCGAAAGCCTTCGGTGGTGATGAGGGCGGTCTTCGCCCCCTTCCCCTCGAGGATCGCATTGGTGGCGACCGTCGACGCATGCAGGACCTCGTCAAAACGGACGCCGCCCTCGGCGTCACCGAGATCGTTGATCGCCTCAATGATCGCGGTGGCATAATCCTCCGGCGTCGACGGCACCTTACGTGTGAGGAGCCGCCCGTCCGCGGAAAGGCAGGCAATGTCGGTGAAGGTTCCGCCGATGTCGGCGGCAATGCGAAAACCCGATGCCACGGTGCGTTACCCCTGATCCTGACGGTATGTCGCCAGCTTGTCCTCGTCGATCTCGATGCCGAGACCCGGCGCTTCGGAAACGAAGATATGACCGTCGCGCACCGTCATCGCCTCGGTGATGATGTCGTCCTTATAATAGTTGCCGGCATAGGCGCAGGGATGGCTGCCTGCCGGTGCGTTGACCGGGATCACGTTGGGCAGTGTCACGCAGGGCTGAGACAGCACGAAATGCAGGTTCGCCGCGTTGCCGATGCCAGATTCGATCGACCCGTTCACGTCGCAGGGTATGTTCATCGTCTCGGCGATGGCCGAAACCTTGCGCGCCCCGACGAAGCCGCCGGCCTTGGCGAGGTAGATCGAGATCCAATCCGCCGCCCCGTTGGCCACCACGTCCATCGCATCGACCGCATCCCAGCAGCTTTCATCGGCCATGACCGGCAGGCTTCCCCGGGCGGTGATCGCCGCCATCGAGGACATGTTTGCGCCGGGCTGCTCGCAGCCGTCCGCCCCGGCGTCGCGCAGGCGGGCAAGGATGTCGATCGCATTGCGGGCCGTACGGTAGCCCTGATTGGCGTCGAGCCGCAGGAAGACACCGTCTCCTGCTTCGCGGCGCAGCGCCCGGACCAAGTCAATGTCGCGTTCTGCGTCGACACCGCCCTTGATCTGAAGCGCTGTGCAGCCATCCGCGAGCGCGCCGAGCGCCTCGTCCATCGCCTCGGCATGGCCCATCAGGCCGACCATATGCGCAAACTGCACGCTGTCGCGGACCTTGCCCCCGAGAAGGCGGTAGACTGGCTGGCCCAGCACCTTGCCCCAGGCATCATGCAAGGCAATGTCGATCGACAGCTTGGCATAGGAATTCCCAATCGCGGCGCGGTCCATGGCAAGCCGCGCGGCGTTCACGTCCGACACATCCAGCCCGACGACCACCGGCGCGAGCACGTCGCGCACCATGGCGCAGACTGTGGCTTGCGTCTCGCCGCCGCGGCGACCTGCGGCCCCACCCCAGTCGGGCAGAGGCGTCGCTTCGCCCCAGCCAATCACGCCGCCCTCGGTTTCGAGCCGCACGACGACGAAGCCCCCAAGGTCTTCACGCAGCCCGGCCCACTTAAAGTCCCGCCGGACCGGCAGGCGAATGGGAAATGCCTCAATACTGGTGATCTTCATGCTCTGTCCTTGCTCGTCTTCAGTGTCCGGCCCGGTATTCGGTTCCGGGTCAAATCTTGGCGCCACCTTTCCGCCGGCCCGGGCCGCGGTCAATGCAAAATTTTCCGAAACGAAAATTTTCTCGAGCGAGATATCGAGGAGAGTCGCCGGTGATCGAGACGTGACGATGCACGACGGCGGACGCCTTCTCTTGGCGATCTGTCGCTCCACGATCACAGAATTTTGCTATAAACACCTGTAGACAATGGAATTTCGTCTGCGCCTCCGGTCCGAGGCGCCACGGGGGCGTTCACTCCGACAACAGCTCTGCGGTCGATTTTACCCGGGCAGGCCCGGTCGTGAAATATTTTCACTAGGTAGATCTGTTGCTCGAAATTTGAGCATAACGGGCTCGTTTTTGCCCTTACGAAAAATTTATTTGCGGGAGAGCAAATTTCTGTTGGATTCTTCCGCGCACTCGGTCCCAACTGCAGACGGGAGTTTCCCCACAAACCAAGAATACGCCTGAACCGCCCCAACAGGAGCTCAAAGAATGACCTTCAATACCCTTGGTGCCGCCATCGGGCTCGGCGCTGTTACCCTGCTCTCTCCGGTCGCGGGCTTCGCGCAGGAAGAAACGATCCCCAGCTGCGATCCCGCAGCTTTCGCCGCGAAATACCCATCTCTCGACGGGCGCAAGGTCTTGCTCGGCGCCGACCCCTCGACGCCCCCCTACGCCATGATCGATCCCGACGATCACGAGACGATCATCGGGTCCGACATCGAATTGGCCAGCGCAGTCTTTTCCTGCATGGGGCTGGAGCACTCGGTGAAACCGGGCGCGTGGCCGGGCCTGTTCCCCGCAGTGGTGTCGGGTCAGGTCGACCTGATGTTCTACCTCTACCACAACGCCACGCGCGCCGAGCAGGGTGACTTCGTCACGTACATGCGCGCGGGTTCGGGCGCCATCGTGGGCGAGGGCAACCCGGCTGGCATCACCTCCAAAGCCGATCTTTGCGGCAAGACCCTGTCCGCGGGTCTGGGCACCGTGGAAGAGCGGCAGGCGAACAAATGGTCCGAGGAGTGCGTTGCCGACGGCCAGGATGCGATCACCGTCATGACCTCCACCGACGTGGCCTCTGGCTTCCGCCTTGTCGCCTCGGGCCGCGCCGACGCGATGGTCACCGACCTGCCGCTGATCAATATGATGCTCAAGCGACAGCCCGATGCCTTCGACCTCGGCTACGAAGAGCTGACCGATTGGCAGATCGGGGCCGCCTTTGCCAACGACGACCCGCTCGCGCCGGCCATGTTCGAAGCGCTGAAGATCGTTCAGGCCGACGGAACTCAGGACGAGATCTTTGCGAAATACGGCATCGAGCCCGAGCTGATCATTTCGCCCGAGTTCAAGCCCGAATAAGGCCGGTTCAGGCCTTTCAACCTCTCATTGCTGGTCCGGCGACCATCCGGGCCAGCGCTTCCCCATTCGGGACCTGCGCCCTCTCCTGGCTCGCTTCAAACATCGACCGCCGAGCAGCCGGGCAAGACGGCCCAATCGAACGAAAGACGACACCATGCACTGGATCGGCGAAGTCCTTGGCTACTTCACCTCCGCCTTTCTCTGGAAAGGCGCGCTTCTCGCCCTGCAGATCACCGTTTGCGCACTCATCCTCGGGCTGATCTTTGGCCTGCTGATCGCCCTCGCACGCCTGTCGGGAAATCTGATCCTGAGCGGCGTCACATGGGTCTACGTCTGGCTGCTGCGCGGCACGCCGCAGCTGCTCCAGCTGGTGTTCATCTTCGACGCGCTGCCCGCCATCGGGCTCAAGTTCAACTCTTTCACCACGGCGGTCATCGCCTTTTCCATGACCGAAGCCGCCTATGCCGCCGAGATCATCCGCGGCGGCATCCTGTCAGTGAACCGCGACCAGGCGATCGCCGCATCGTCGCTGGGCATGAGCCGGGGCCAGACGCTGCGCCGCATTGTGCTGCCACAGGCGCTGCGTTCGATCCTGCCAGCGCTCGCCGGGCAGTCGATCACGCTGCTCAAGATGACCTCTGTGGCCTCGGTGATCTTCGTCAACGAACTGACCTTCCGCTCGCAGCAGATCGTCGGCCAGACTTTCGAGTTCTTCACCGTCTTCGCCGCTGCCGGCCTCATCTACCTGCTGATGACCTCGCTGATCTCGCTCGGGCAGGCCTATCTCGAATACCGCATGGACCCGGATCGCGACCGCAACAGCTCGCTCTGGAGCCTGCTCTGCACAAGGCTCGGTTTCGCAAAGCTGGTTGGCACGAAGACCGAGGCAACGAAACCAGCCGTCCCCGCCAAGCTGCCCGCGAAACTCTCGCCAGAAGAGCGCACCGCCATCGTGCAGCGTATCCTCTCGACGCATCATTCACAGGAACCGGTCGACCCTGACGCGCCCTTCGTCAGATGCCAAAAGCTGTGGAAGTCCTACGGCGACCGGGAAATTCTCAAGGCCATCTACTTGGATGTGCAGCCCGGCGAGGTGGTCGCGGTGCTTGGGCCGTCCGGTTCGGGCAAATCGACCCTGCTGCGCCTGATCACCCATATCGAATCCATCGACGACGGCGAGATCACCGTCGGTGGGCGCTACGTAGGCTACACCAAGGGCGTCGGCAAACTGGTGCCCACCCGCCATGTCGAGCGCGACCGCGCGCAGATCGGCGTGTCCATGGTGTTCCAGAATTTCAACCTCTTCGCCAATCTGACCGTGCTCGAAAACATCATGGAGGCCCCGATCCGGGTGCATGGCGTGGCCCCCGAAGAGGCCGAGGCGCTGGCCCGCGACCTCCTCGCTGTGGTGGGCCTCTCGGGGCACGCCGACCATCTGCCGCATCGTCTCTCGGGCGGGCAACAGCAGCGGGTGGGCATTGCCCGCGCGCTTGCCATCCGTCCGCGCCTCATGCTTTTCGACGAGCCAACCTCGGCTCTCGATCCGGAACTGGTGGGCGAAGTGCTTTCGGTCATGCGAACCCTTGCGGACGCGGGTATGACGATGATCGTCGTCACCCACGAGATGGACTTCGCTCGTGAGGTCGCCGATCGCGTGGTGTTCTTCGACGAGGGCGAGATCGTTGAGCAGGGCACCCCGGCAGAGGTGATCGATAACCCGAAGAAAGCGCGGACCCGTGCCTTCCTCCGGCGGCTCGGGGGCAAAGAGGCCGACGCACAGTCCGAGGCCGGCGCATGAGCCGGCCCACGACCCTGATCATCGGCGCGTCCCACGCCGGTGTCACCGCCGCGGAAGCCCTGCGCCGCAACGGCTACGACGGCCGGATCCGCCTCTATTCGGCCGAGGCGGCGCCCCTGCCCTACCACCGCCCGCCGCTGTCCAAGGCCTATCTGTCAGGCGAAAAGTCCGCCGAGCAGATCGCCCTGCGCGGTGCGAAATTCTACACCGACAATGACATCGAACTGCTCACCGCGACACGGGTCGAAGCGGTCGATGCCGGCGCGCGCAGCCTGCGTGCCGGGGGCGAGACCGAGGCATGGGACACGCTGATCCTCGCCACCGGCGCGCGGGCGCGTCCGCTGCCGGGGTGCGCGGGCGTCACCTCCGGCCTGCACCGGCTGCGCGATCTTGCCGACGCCGACCGGCTGGCTGCCCTGCGGGACCGCGGCGGACGGCTTGTCATCGCCGGGGGCGGCTTCATCGGGCTGGAGGTTGCGGCCACAATGGTGCGGTCCGGGCTTGAGGTCGTCGTGATCGACCCGCTGGAGGCCTTGCTACGCCGCGCCTTGCCGGCCGAGATCTCGGCTGTGCTGCTGGCGCGGCACCAAGCCGAGGGGGTCGACATCCGACTTGGTCGCCGGATCTCGCAGGTGATCGCGGAGGCCGGTGCCCTGCGCCGGATCGAGCTCGACGACGGCAGCCACATCGACACCGAGGACCTTCTGGTCGGCATCGGCAGCACCGCCCGGCTCGAACTGGCCGAGCAGCTCGGCCTCACGACCCACGCCGGAGGCATCCTTGTAGACCGCCACGGACGCAGCTCATGCGAAGGCGTTTACGCCATCGGAGACTGCGCGACACAGAACAACCGCTTTGCCGGTGGTCTGGCGCGGATCGAATCCGTTCAGGCGGCCACCGACCAGGCCCGCGCGGCTGCGGCAGCGATCTGCGGCAAGGACGACGCTCCCTCCGCCAGCGATGCACTGCCATGGTTCTGGTCGGATCAATACGACCTGAAACTCCAAATGGCCGGCCTGCCGGACGCGGCGGCAACGAGCGTCATTCGCGGCACGCCCGGCGACGGCCCCTGCAGCTTGTTCCAGATGATGCAGGACCAGATGACCGCATCCTTCTCGATCAACCGCGCAGGCGACCACGTCCACTCGCGCAAGCTGATCGCGCAGGGCGCGCGCTTCGACACCTCGCTGCTCACGGACCCCGAAATTCCGCTAACCAAATGCCAGATCAAAGAGGCCGTCACATGAGCACTGACATCCTGACCGCGGATCGTGTCGCCCGGGAGATAGAGCTCCTGCGACCGCCCCTCGAGGCCCTGCTCGCGCGCCCCGACATCGGGCGCGACGGCCTTGCGCTCTCGGTCTGCGCGGATTTCGGCGAGGGCCGGACCAACCTCGGGGATTTCGTCATCGGCGACCTGTCCCGAAACCCCTACCCCAACGCTGACATCGCGCGGCAGAAACGCGACCTCTCGGCGCGCTGCCGACGTGCGGGCTCGGACGTGCCGCCGCACCTGCTGCGCGATGGCGACAGCGAGTGGACCGGATCGGCCTGGCTCGACGGGATCGCCGTGGGCTGCGCCGGTTTGTCGGAGGCGCGCGACGAGATGGTCGCTCACTGGGTCGCGCATGCCCTTGCAGCGGCCTGCCGCGACGCGGCAACGGCACCGTGATCGGGCGGTCGGAAGAGCATACCGCCGAAAGTTTTCGAATCTGAAAATTTTCTCTGCAACATTTTCCTCATGGACCGTATAGTTTCCGGAACAGAGGGACGGATCAGAACGGAGAGACGACGTGCCCACATCCGTCGAAGACGGCTTGAACGGCTCCATTGGCCGACGCCTGAAAGCGATCCGCAAGGGGCGCAAGCTGACACTGATCAAGGTGGCGGAACTGACAGGTGTGTCCGCCTCGACGCTGTCGAAGATCGAGAATGCGCTGGTGTCGCCTTCGTTCGACATCATCAAGCGTATCTGCGACGGGCTCGACATCGCGATCGAAGACATGGTGAGCGACGCCGAAGACCCCATGGCGACGCCGGAAGCGCCAGCGGTCCCACCTGCCATGCATGGCCGCAAAACCACGACCCGGCTTGGCGAAGGCTCTCGTTTCACCTCGGGGACCTATGACTACGTCGCCCATGCGACCGAACTCTTCCGCAAGGGAATGGTGCCTCTGGAAATTCACGTCCGCGCGCGGTCGGCTGACGAGTTCGACCATTGGAGTCGGCACAGCGGCGAGGAATTCGTCTTTGTCCTCTCGGGCGAGCTTGAAGTGCATACAGACCTCTATGCGCCGTTCCGCCTCAAGCCCGGAGAAAGCACCTATTTCGACAGCGCGATGGCCCACATCTACCTCTCGGTCGGGGACGAGGACGCCCGGGTGCTGTCGATCTCTTACGATCCAAGGCAAAAGCCCGCACCGATTTCGACATATATGCATGCCACCGCAAGGCCGGTTGATCCAGAGGACGGCGCACCAACCGAGGCAATGAGCCACAACTGAGCAGCCAGCAAGCCGCGTCTGCAGTCAGGATCCAGACAAGATGCCCGGCCTCCACACCGCAAGGCGTTGCTGAAGCTGTCGCTATTTCAGAACCGCAGCGATCTGACTGGCGTAGCGCTGAAGGATTTCGGCGAGCCTCGCATATTCCGCCGGGTCGACCTCGCTGGCAGGTTCGGACAGGCCAAGCGCCATCTCGGCGCGGTCCAGCGGACCGACAGGCACGGCGATCCCGACGGCGCCCGCCTCGAACTCGCCCTTCACGATGGAGACACCGGAGTCACGCGACTGCGCAACATCTTCGGCAATCGCAGCCCGGTCGAGCACCGTGTCGGCCGTGAAGCGTTCCAGTGGCAGCGTCTCGATCATCTGGCGCGCCCATTCCGGATCGGCCCAAGCAAGAAGAACGCGGCCGATCGAGGTCGACAGCGGCGGCAGCCGGCTGCCGATCGTGAAGCCGAAGGTATAGCGCGCATTCCGCTGCGACGACTGGGCAACGTAGACAACCTCCGAGCCGTCGCGCATTGCCAGCCCAACGCTATAACCCAGTTCCCGCGCGCACATTTCGATCAGCGGCTGAACAAGGCGGCCGAACTGATTGCCGCGCAGAAAACCGCTTCCCAGCACGAGCACGCGCGGTGTCAGCGAGTAGCGATTGCCGTCCTTGCGCACGTACCCCAGGTGGACGAGCGTCAGGACAAGGCGCCGGACCGCGGCGCGCTCGATATCCGTGAGGCGCCCGATCTCGGCCAGAGTCAGCTGGCTGTGGGTCTCATCAAAGGCCCGCAGCACCGACATGCCCTTCATGAAGGTCAGCGAAATATCCTTGAGCGGGATCTCGTCGCGCATCTTGGTCACCAGCTCGGATCCATCCATTGCAGCCCATCCATTCGCGCCGCGCCCAATTTCTGAGCCGGCAATATCGGTCTCCTTGTATTGCCCACTCCATTTGCTGCTCGCAAGCGTTCTCTCGCTTGACAAGACGCATCAAGAATGACCGATTGGTAGATAATCGCGCAAATGTTGTAGGAACGCGAATGGGTCCCGGATCACCGGCCCCCCGAACCAGCGAACAGGGAACGACACATCATGATCAAAACAATCCTTACCGCGGGCCTTGCCGCGCTTGGCCTGGCCTCGACGGCCTCGGCCGAAAACCTGCGCTACGCGCATTTCATGTCTGCCAGCAGCTGGCAGAACCAAGTCATCTTCGAAGATTGGGCGACCGCCGTCGAAGAGGCTGCGGGCGGCGCGCTGGACGTGCAGGTCTTCCCCGCGCAGACCCTCGGAAAGGCCGCGGCGGGCTATGACAACGCCGTCGCAGGCATCGCCGACATCGTCTGGACGGTGCCCGGCTACACCGCCGGACGCTTTCCCCTGAGCCAGATCCTGGAGCTTCCGGGCCTGTTCGACACCGGGGCCGTCGGTTCCTGCGCGTTTCAGAAGCTGTATGATTCCGGAGCTCTGGACGAGGAATACGAGGAAACACACATCCTCTTCGTGCACACCCACGATCCGGGCCACCTGCACACCGCCAAAAAGCCCGTCAGCTCGCTGGCGGACATGAAGGGTCTGAAGCTGCGCCGCCCGACACAGGTTGTCGGCGATCTGCTGACCGAACTTGGCGCCGAGCCCGTCGGCATGCCCGCGCCCAACACCTACGAGGCTGTGCAACGCGGCGCCATCGACGGCTACATGTTGCCCTGGGAAAGCGTCGAGAGCTTCCGCCTCGAAGAGCTGACCGGCAACCACACGGTCTTTGGATTCTACGCGCTTGCCTTCATCGCCACGATGAACAAGGCGAAATACGAGGCGCTCTCGCCCGAGGCCAAGGCGGCGATCGACGCCAACAGCGGCATGGAATGGGCGGTGACGGCAGGCGGCGGCTATGACGAAGCCGGAGCCAAGGTGCTCGAGCGCCTGCGCGAAACTTCGAACGTCATCGAGCTGTCGGAAGAGGAACGCGCCAGCTGGATGGCGGCCGCGCAGAAGGCCTCCGACGCCTATATTTCCTCGCTCGACGAGCAGGGGCTGCCGGGGACCGAAACCTACGCCGCCGTGCAAGGCTATGTCACCGAATGCCAGGCTGAGCTGAACTGAGCCGGCTACTGCCCGACATTGCGGGTCGCCCTTAGGCGGCCCGCCTTTCCCTTCTCAAGTTCCAGGACCCTTCATGTTCGTCACGCTCCTTCGGCGCATCTCAGGCCCGGTCGAAGCCGCCTGCCTGCTCCTCGGCGGCCTGTGCCTGTTTTACATGGTGTTTGTCGTCGCCTTTAACGTTCTGGCACGGATCGTCTTTGACGCCACCGATACGGCGGTGAACCTGATGATCCCCGGAGCGATCGAACAGGTGTCCTACCTCTTGGGGATCATCGCGCTCGCAGCGCTGGCCGCCTCACTGAAAGAAGGCATGATCGCTGTCGATTTCGTGGTCGAGCGCCTGCCCGACCTGCCCCGTGCGCTGGTGGCGCGCTTCTGGTTCCTCGGCGTGGTGGCCCTCGCTCTGGTACTGGCGTGGCTGTTCTGGGAGGACGCGCTGGCAACCCATGCGCGCGGCGAGGAGACGCAGGACCTGCGCATCCCGATGTTCCTGATCTACGGGCTCTATGCCCTGCAATGCCTGGCGCTTGCGGTGATCGCCCTGCGCGAAAGCTTCACCGCCGACGGCCACCACGCGGAGTTGCTGTGATGACCCCTCTTGCCATTGGTATTGCCGCAATCGCGGTCATGTTCGTCATCGTAATCCTCGGCGCGCCGATCGGGCTCGCGATGATCGCGGTCGGCTTCGCGGGCTTCTCCGCGATCGTCGGCGTGGCCCCCGCGCTGAGCGTGCTGAAGACCGCAGCCTTCGAGACCGTGACCAGCTATTCCTTCACCCTGATCCCGCTCTTTCTGCTGATGGGGAACCTGATCTCCCGCTCCGGCGTGGCCTCGGATCTGTTCAAGGGTGCGCTGCTGCTCACCCGAGGCTGGGCCGGCGGGCTTGCGGCCGCGGGCATGACGGCAAGCGCCGTCTTTTCCACCGTCTCCGGCTCCTCGCTGGCGACGGCCTCGACCATGACCCGCGTCGCCTACCCGGAAATGAAGGCGCACGGCTATGACACGCGGCTGTCCACCGGATCGCTGGCCGCGGGCGGCACGCTCGGGATCCTGATCCCCCCGTCGATCGCGCTGATGCTCTATGCGCTGATCACCGAACAATCGGTCGGCACGATGTTTCTCGCAGGGATCCTCCCCGGCGTGCTGGCCTTCGCGCTTTATATCGTGACGATCCTCATCATGGCGCGGTTCTGGCCCCCGGTCACCGATCCGGCTCAGACCGAGGCAGTCGCAGCCGAACGGGGCGGGCCGCTCGAGGTGCTGCGCCTCTTTGCCCCCGCCATCGTGCTTTTCGGACTGGTGATGGGCGGGCTCTACGGCAACTTCTTCACCCCGACCGAGGCGGGCGGCGTCGGGGCCGCACTGGCGCTGATCTTTGCGCTCTGGCGGCGCACGCCGCGGGCCGAGCTCATCGCGGCCTTTTCCGAGGCGATCGTCTCAAGTGGCGCGATCTTCCTGATCCTGATCGGCGCAGAGGTGTTCGGCTTTGTGCTCTCGACCTCGCAATTGTCGGGCGCGCTGGTCGGCTTCCTGAGCGACAGCGGCTTTACCTCTTGGCAGGTGCTTCTGGCGATCCTGCTTTTCTACGTGGTCCTCGGCTGCTTCATGGAGAGCCTTGCCATGATCCTGCTCACGGTGCCGATCTTCTTCCCGGTGATCCTCGCCAACGGCTTCGATCCGATCTGGTTCGGCGTCATCGCCGTGGTGACGGTGGAACTGGGCATGATCACGCCGCCGGTAGGGATGAACCTCTTCATGGTGAAAAGCGCCTCGCGCGGAGTGCCGCTGACCAAGATCATCGCCGGCGTCGTGCCCTTTGTGGTCGCGGACGTGATCCGCCTCGGCATCCTTCTGGCCTTCCCGGCGATCTCGCTGCTGCTGACCGGACGGCTCTAAGATTCAAGACGAACGCGCGTCCCCAATAAGCGCGCGAGACAGGCAGGACCAAAATGACCTCTCATCTCGACACCATCTCCTCGGGCCGCCTTGCCCGCGACGGCTTGCTGAGCGCCGAGGCGCAGCAGGGTGCCGCCGATCTTCTGGCGCGGCTCGAGCATGGACCCATCGAAACCGTCCGCGTGGTCTTTGCCGACCAGCACGGGCTGCTGCGGGGCAAGACGGTGACCGCCGAGAGCCTCGGGTCGATCTTCCGCTCGGGGCTGAACCTGCCCGGCACCCTGCTGCTGAAGGACACCTCCAACCGCACCGTGTTTCCGATCTGGGACGGTCGCAGCCCCGGCGTGATGGCGACGATGGCCGGCGCGGGCGACATGCTGGCGGTGCCCGACCCCGCCACCTTCCGCGTGCTGCCCTGGTCGCCGCATTCAGCCTGGCTGTTCTGCGACCCCTACACGCGCGACGGCCAGCCCCTGCCCTTCGCCCCGCGCCCGACCCTGCGGCGCGCGGTCGATCTGCTGGCCGCCGAGGGCTATTCGCTCACCGTCGGGCTGGAGGTCGAATTCCACGTCTTCGCCCGGACAGACGCTTCGCTGGGACACGCTCAGGCAGGCATGCCGGGCACGCCGCCCGTGACCGCGCTGCTGGATCAGGGCTACCAGTATCTTGCCGACATGAACTACGACCGGCTCGAGCCGGTGATGGACCTGCTGCGCCGCCATGCGCAGGCGCTGGATCTGCCGGTGCGCTCGACCGAGGTCGAGATGGGACCGAGCCAGTTCGAATTCACTTTCGAACCCGCGGATGCTCTGACCCATGCCGACAACATGATCATGTTCCGCACCATGGTGAAGGAGGTCTGCGCCCGCGAAGGGCTGCACGCGACCTTCATGTGCCGCCCGAAAGTCGACAACAGCGCCTCGAGCGGCTGGCACCTGCACCAGTCGCTTTGCGACACTTCCGGAGCGAACCTGTTCATTCCGCCCGCCGAGGGCCAGCTGAGCCCGCAGGCCGACCACTGGATCGCCGGCCTTCTCGCCCATGCACCGGAAAGCTGCCTGCTGACCACGCCGACGGTGAACGGCTACAAACGGTATCAGCCCTTCCAACTGGCCCCCGACCGGATCGAGTGGGGCTATGACAATCGCGGCGCGATGGTCCGCGCGCTCATGGCGCCTGAAGACGGGGCGAGCCGGGTGGAGAACCGTGTGGCGGAACCGGCGGCGAACCCCTACTTCTACTTCGCCTCGCAGATCCTGTCGGGCCTCTCAGGTCTCCGTCAGGGGCTGAACGCTCCCGCGCCGGTCGAGAACCCCTATGACAATGACGCCCGCGCCCTGCCGCCCAGCCTCATTGCCGCGATCGAGGCCTTCGAAGGCGGGACCCTGTTCCGCGACATGCTCGGATCGGATTTCTGCGACTACATGTCGACCCTGAAGCGGGCGGAGTGGAAGCGCTATCTCAGCATCGTCACGGAGTGGGAACAGCAAGAATACTTCGGGATCTTCTGAGAATGCCGCATCTCGTCGTTGAATATTTCGCACCCAAGGGGCTCGACGGGCCGTCGGTTCTGTCGGACCTGCTGGACACGGCGGTTGCCACCGGCATCATGCAGAGGGCCGATGTGAAGGCGCGCCTGCTGCCCTCCGAGGCGATCCTTATGGGGGACGGGCGCGGCTCATTCATTCACGTGACCGTTTCGATGCTGGCCGGGCGCACGCCCGAGGCAAAGCTCGGCCTGTCGGTCGCGCTGACCAGCAAGCTGCGCGAGATCTGCCCCGACATCGAGGCGATCAGCGCGGACATCCGGGACATGGATCCCGCCTGCTACAAGAAGAGCCTCAAGGCCTGAGGCCCCAAATCAAATGCCGCCCGGCGGGGTCGCCGGGCGGCACGATTGATCCCCGAAAACGGACCGTTCAGGCGGTGAAGGCGCTGCCTCCCGGCTGCTCGGCAATCCGGGCAAAATCCTCGGTCAGCTCGGTCGCCGGAATGCTTCGCCGGTTCGCAGCGCCACCGAGGCTCAGCCCAATCCCCCGAAAGAACGCGGGCTCCGCCAGGCGGATGTCCTGCGGCAAAGCCTGATCCGCGCGCGTATCCAGCCAGCGCCAATCGCCGGTGCCGATCAGCACCGGCTCGGCGTCCGCCCCCGTCCGCACCGCAGTCAGGGACAGACCCTCGATCACCCCCGCATAGCCGTCGCGCAGGTGCAGAGGCACCGGCTCTTTCGGTCCGAGCCCGGCGATGTCCATCACCGGCGCGTGCCAGAGCGCCAGCCAGACCCAGCCCAGATCATGCCGCTCCATCATTTGGCGCACGGATTCCTTCAGGGTGAAGTAGCCGTCCAGGATATCCTGGAACGGCTCAGCCCCGGTCGGCGTGCTCATACCGAGGCATCCCACGGGCAGGCCGCGCGGCGGGTCATGTCATATTTCCAGCTCGCCGCCTGCCAGTCGTCGCTGTGGGCAATCGCGTCGTTCGACAGCGGGCCGATGAGCGCCGAGGTGCCCGGCTGATCCTGCATCGGCAGGCGGTCGAACTGTCCCGCGCCCACCGCCTTGATCGCCTTGCGAAGGAGCAGCCGGTACCGGACGATCGCCGCGTCTCCCCGGCCGAGGTGCTCGCGGGTCCTGTCCTGGATCGCGCCCATGCCTTCCACCGCCCACTGGTCGTGCACGTTGATGTCCATCCCCATGCCCGTATAGGTCTCGGTCTTCTGCTCTGCGGGATTGTAATGATAGTCGTTCGACTTGTTCTTCAGCGGCGCATAATCCGGCAAAGAGTGCTCCTGCAGCCGCTGTTCGCGCATCAGGGATTTGTTCACCGGCTTGTCGAAGCTGGTAAACATGGTGACCCAATAGCAGTTCTCGTCATCGACCGGCACATGCCACTGGGTGATGATCATCTCGCGCGACATCGGGATGCAGATCGCCGAGGGGAAGATCTGGTTGGTCACCCGCACATGGGTCAGCCCGCCGTCCATATGGCGCAGCGAGGTGATCTTGAGCCCGAAATCGGTCTCTTCGACCTCAATGTCCGGGCGGGGGTATTCGCGCAGCACTTGGGTGATCGGCATGTTGGTGTCCGCGGCCTTGTCGCGGAACTGCTTACCGTAGCTGTCGGCGGGATCCTCGTCCTGCAAAAAGCGGTGCAGGAAGGAGGCGTGTCCCGGGTCGATGCCAATCTCGAGCGCCTGCAGCCAATTGCACTCCCACAGCCCCTTGAAGGCAAAGACATGGCTGTCGGGCGCACGGAAACAATCGAAGTTCGGGAAGGCCGGCGGCGCGCCCTCGCCAAGATAGGCGAAATAGATGCCGTTCTTTTCGACGACCGGATAGACGGGTGCGCCCTCGACCGGATGCAGGTCGGCTTCGGCCGGGTGGTGGGTCGGCGCTTCGTCCGGCGAGGCCACACGGGCGGTCAGGGTCATCGTACCGTCTGTGCCGCGCAGCAGCACCAGCCGCTCGCCCAGCAGGTTGACCGGGAGCTTCGACATTCCGGGCGTCATCTCGTCCGTCAGGGCGGCGGGCTGCCAGTAACGGCGGTGCACGGCGCCGGCCTCGGAGCCCGGGCCGATGCGGGTGATCTGGTCGTTCAGTTTCTGAGAGATCATGCGAGGGTCCTTTCTGGTGCTCAGGCTGTGGCAGGTGCGGCGGTCAGCGCGGGCGGAGTGCCCTCGCCGAACCAGGCAAAGATCGCGCCGTCCTGTTCACTGACCGGATAGCTGGGCAGCTTGATGGTCTGGTACATGGTGGAGTCCGCAGGCTCTGCGGGCTGCTCGGTGCATTTCCCGTCGCGGTCGAAATGCCAGCCATGAAAGGGGCACCGAAGACCGTTGTTCTCGTGGCGGCCGAAGCAGAGGTCGGCGCCCCGGTGCGGGCAGTGGCGACCGATCAACCCCAGCTCGCCCTCTTCGTCTCGAAAAAGAACCAGCGCCTCGCCCATGGCGTTCACCGGAACCACCGGACGCGGTCCGTCAAGATCGCTGGACTGGGCAATTTTGATCCATGTGGTCGGCGGGCTGGCATCATGTGTGGCCACGGTCATCGGGCGCTCCTGTGAGGTCGTGCAAATTTTATGCGCTGCATTTGGTCGATTATCGACCATCCGCGCTTTATAGAAACTTCTCATTGATTTTTCGCGCGGTCAATGTGATTGATCGCAAAACTCTGAATGAGACCGGACAAAAGGACATCGCGGCGTAAATGACCGGAAAAGTGGCAATTGTCGGGGCCGGACCGTCCGGCTGCTACACGGCGCAGGCGCTTCTCAAAGCGGCGCCGGGGCTTGAGGTCGATGTGATCGACGCCCTGCCCGTGCCTTATGGACTCGTGCGCTACGGCGTCGCGGCGGACCACCAGGGCACCAAGGCGGTGACCCGCCAGTTCGACCGGGTCTTCACCCGCATGGGCGGGCAGTTCTTCGGAAATCTGCGGATCGGTGCGGATGTGAGCCTGACCGATCTTTGCGGCGCGTATGACGCGGTGGTTCTGGCGGCCGGCCTGTCCGCGGACTGCCCGCTCGGCCTGCCCGGAGACGACCTGCCGGGGATCATCGGCTCCGCCCGCCTGACCCGCGCGCTCTACGAGCACCCGGACGCCGGGCCCCTGCCCGAACTTGGCGCACATCCCGTGATCATCGGCACGGGCAACGTGGCCATCGACATCCTGCGCCTGCTGGTCAAGACCCCGGAGGAGCTGGCCGGCAGCGACCTCGGGCCCGGCCCCAGCGATTGGCTGTCCCGGCAGCGCGTCGAGAGGATTACCATTGTCGGGCGCTCGCCCGCCGCGGCTGCAAGGTTCGACCCGGCAATGATCCGGGAACTCGCCACGCTGAGCCGGATCAATGCCAGCATCCAGCCGCCCACGCAGGGCGGCGCGGGGGTCGAGGGCCTTCTGGCCACGCTTGCCGAGACGACCTCCGGCCGGCTGCCCGTCGAGTTTCGCTTCCAGACCACGCCGACCGCGGTACGCCGCGGGCCGAGCGGCCTGCTTCTGGACGTCACCACGCCGAACGGGGCAGAGACGCTCTCCGCCAGTGCGCTGCTCACCGCCATCGGATTTGCCTCGAACCAAGCGCTGACGGGCGAACAGGTCGCGGGCTGCTATCACACCGGCTGGTTCGCGAACGGCCCCACGGGAGCCCTGCCGCGCTGCCGAGAGGAGGCGCAGGCTCTCGCCGCCCGCATCCTTCGGGAAATCGCGCCCGATCCCCACAGACCCGGCCGTCGCCTCTTGCAGGACGTCCCCGGCACGGTCGATTTCGCCCATTGGCAGGCCATCGACGCGCACGAAAAGGCAGTTGCCGCGCCTGAAAGGTGCCGGCGAAAGCTGGCGCAGCGCTCTGACCTGCTGACCCTCCCGACACTTCAGGACGTCTGACCCATGAACATCGCTATCTTTTACGGAACCGAAACCGGCAATGCCGAGATGCTGGCCGACGATCTGTCGACCGCGCTGGACGAGGCGCATGAAACCTCGGTCAGTAACCTTTCAGACACTGCCCCGGACGCCCTGCGCACGGCGGATCTGAACATCATCCTATGTTCCTCCTATGGCGACGGCGATCTGCCTGCATCGGCGCAGCCCTTCGCCGACCGGCTGGAGGCCCAGAGCCCCGATCTCAGCGGCGTCCGCTTTGCGATCTTCGGCCTGGGTGACCGCGAATACCACGCGACCTTCGGCAGCGGGTCGATGAAACTCGCCGACAGCCTCATCCGGCGGGGTGCCACGCTGATCGGTGAGCGCGTCGTCCATGACGCCGCCAGGGGCGATCTGCCGGAAGACATGGCGCTTCCCTGGGCAGAAGACATCATCGCGGGCTTCCATCCCAACTAGTGGAGTCCTGATCCTTATCGCCTTAGAACCTTGAGAAGTTGGAAATGGGGCCACCCAACCGTAATGGGGGTTTGCCAAAGCCAGATCGAAGAAGTGCTTGGTGCGTGTCGGTGGGTGACGTCCCAGGTCGTGGTGTAGCTTGCGGTGGCCATCGGGTTTCCCGGTAGGGTTGGGTTGCGACAACCAACCTGAACCAAGGACTTCACCCGATGACCAAACCTATGATGGACCTGCGTGCGCTTGTCGAAAAGAGCGCAGACGCCGACGTGCTGCGTGAGATGATCGGCTTCGCGGCGGAGCGGCTGATGGAACTTGAGGTCGGCGCCAAGGCCGGCGCTGACTACGGCGAGAAGAGCAGCGATCGGCTGGCGCAACGGAACGGATACCGCGACAGAGACTGGCAGACCCGTGCGGGCAGCGTCGAGCTGCGCATCCCGCGCCTGCGTACCGGGTCGTACTTCCCGTCTTTCCTCGAGCCACGGCGGTCCGTCGAGAAGGCCCTGACGGCCGTGATCCAGGAAGCCTACGTTCATGGCGTATCGACCCGGGCCATGGATGATCTTGTGCAAGCCATGGGCGGGACCGGCATCTCGAAGAGCCAAGTAAGCCGGTTGTGCGAGGAAATCGACGACCGTGTCGATGCCTTCCTGACCCGCCCGATCGAGGGAGAGTGGCCATACCTGTGGATCGATGCGACCTACCTGAAGGTACGCCAGGGCGGGCGCATCGTCAGTGTCGCGGTCACGATCGCCGTGGGCGTCAACATGGATGGCCGACGCGAGGTTCTGGGCATGGCGATCGGCGCCTCGGAAGCTGAACCTTTCTGGACCGACTTCCTTCGCGATCTCGTGCGGCGCGGCCTGTCAGGCGTGAAGCTGGTTATCTCTGACGCTCATGAGGGCATCAAGGCGGCCACGGCCCGCGTGCTGTCGACCAGCTGGCAGCGGTGCCGGGTTCACTTCCAGCGCAATGCCTTGGCCCATGCCGGCAAGAGCAGCCGGCGGGTGGTGTCAGCCTTCATCGCCACGGCCTTTGCCCAGCCTGACCACGCGGCGGCAAAGGCCCAATGGCGCCAGGTCGCGGACCAGATGCGCCCAAAGCTGCCCAAGCTCGCAACGCTCATGGACGGGGCCGAGGAGGACGTCCTCGCCTACATGACCTTTCCCCAGCAGCACCGGACGAAGCTGCACAGCACGAACCCCATCGAGCGTCTGAACGGCGAGATCAAGCGGCGCACCGATGTCGTCGGGATCTTCCCCAACGAGGCATCCATACGCCGCCTCGTCGGCGCCATCCTGATGGAACAGACCGAGGAATGGACCGTCCAGCGTGGCAGGTACATGACGCTGGAAACGCTCGCTCCTGTCTGCGATGATGTCGTGGTCAGCCTGCCTGCAGCGCAGCGCGACTGACAAGCTCGGCCCGCCGGTGAGCGCGAGGCCCGTCGTAAGCTACACCACGCCGCGGGACATCATCTGTCGGTGGCCCCACATTATTCTTGTTCTGCAATCCTCTAGGCCCAGAAATTGGCCTTCTTCACCCTCGCAAGACCTGAAGTAAGGAGGACCACTTATTTCGACGCCGAACCTACCACGGCCCAGATGCTAGCTGCCTCGGTGTGGCAAGTGACTAGGGTAGTGAACAAAAAATGGCGGGGTCCTGCATTTGACCCGGCACCCCACGCGGAACAGGAGCCAATTCATGATACTTGAACTTGCTGCAGAGATCGATGACTGGAACACCGGCATTGAAAATGTGGTGGAAGCGGAGGACGGCAGTCGCACTTGGCCGGAGTTGTTTGTTGCGCAGTTTATGGGGTGGCGACCACTGACCGCTAGCCTGCGCACACCTCCGGGTGACGGGCCGCATCCGGTAGTTGTCTATATTCATGGCGGTGGCTGGCTAAAGGGCCATCCGCACCTGGTCAGCCCGGTCAACAGAAAACTTCGGATCACCGAACAGCTTCTGGCAGCAGGCTATGCAGTGGCAGCGATCTCCTATCGGCTGATCGGCGAAGGGCCGTTTCCGATGCAAATTCATGACTGCGCTGCAGGCGTGCGCTTCCTTCGAGCCAATGCCGGAGCATTTAGAATCGACCCAGAGCGATTTGCTGCATTTGGCCAGAGTGCGGGAGGTCACATGGCCCTGTTGCTTGGCGTTTCGCTACCGCCCGAGTTGCAGGGTGAAGTCGGCATGACCGGCCCGTCCTGCAAGGTGCAAGCGGTTGTGGACTGGTATGGGGTGGCAGACATGATGATTCCCTATCAGGGTCAAAGCGTGGAAGAGCGGCTCCATCTTCCTGAAAATCCGGTCGGGCGCTTGTTGGGTGGCCCGGAAGGTGGCGAGGCCATGGCATTGGCTGCATCACCGGTGTCGCACGTGGATGGAACAGCTGCACCAGTATTAATCCAGCATGGCACCGCCGATACGATTGCGACGTTTGAGCATGCGGAGCATATGCGAGACACGCTCCTCGCTCATAACATTCCGGTGGTATTCGAGCCGCTTCAGGGCGCCGAGCACGGCTTCCCTAATGTCGAAGCTTCGCAGCTGATGCCCCAAATGCTGGACTTCCTGAAGAAATACCTTTGAGATCGTTTGCTACCTGCTGAACAACCACCGCACAGGTGATGGTCACGTCCGTGAGCATGGAATTGCAAGTGGGGAGCCTATCTGGCAGGCCGAATCTTGTCAACGCCGCGCCTCCCAGAAAAGTCAGGCACGGACATCAAGGCCGCGGCGTTGGCTCCTCCACCAAGCATGCCAGCCTTAGAAGGCTTCGCAAACGAACCCGCCTCAGCCGACCATGATCGGATAAGGTCGAAATATGTAACTATCGCACATGAGCCGGGTCTGATTAGCCTGCTGTGTTGCGTCCCTCACAGAGTTTGGGACTGCAGTTGCACCGGGCTGTACGCAAGCTCCCGTAACTTTGCGTTGTCTGATGGTAGGTTAGAGCCGCGATATGGATTAATCCTGCGGCACGCCCTTGGGCAGCGCAAGGCGCTTCTGCGCCGCGATGCGGAACGGCGAGTTCGGCGCGCCATAGCCCGCGTAGCTGCCCCGGCGCTCGACAATCTCGAAGAACAGCCCGCCGGACATCGCGCGGCTGTAGAGTTGCCGGAAGCTGCCCGACTCATCCTCGTCATAGAGGATGTTGAGCGATTTCATCCGCGCCAGCTCTTCCGCTGGGATATCAAAACGGCTGGCGAGGTCGTCATAGTAATTCGCCGGGATCGGCAGCGCTTCGAAGCCGGCAGCCTCGAGCGTATCGGCCGTGGTGAACATATCGTCTGTGACAAAGGCGATATGCTGCACCGGTGCGCCGAAGCTTTCAGCCAGAAAGGATCCCGCCACCGTGCGATGTGTCTCGGCACCGTTGAGCGTCATGCGGAATGCGCCGTCCGGTGCCGCCAGCGCCTGCGATCGGACCAGCCCGTCGGGATCGATCACATCAACCATCGGTGCCTTCTCCATGCCCAGAAGCGAGCAGTAGAACAGCGACCAGCTGAGCATCTCGTCATAGGTCATGGTCTGCGCGATATGATCGACACGGCGCAGCCCAGCCCCCTGCGGCCCGTAGCGGTCGGCGCCGAATTCCTCGTGCCAGACCTGCGCATGGGAGTCGTCGAGGAAATGCAGCACGCTACCGCCAAGACCACGGATCGCGGGAATGTCGAGCTGCCCGACAGCCGGGGGCTGTGCAAAGGAGCTCGCGCCGAGCGCCGTCGCGCGTTCCAGTGTCTCGGCCGAAGAGGCGACGGTGATCCCCACATCACAGACCGAGGTGCCATGCATATTGAAGGCGGAGCCGGCGAAATCGCCCTCCTCTTCGTTAACCACGATGCGGATGTCGCCCTGCTGCCAGAGGGTGATCGCCTTGGCTAGATGCCGCCCAGTCTCGACGAAACCGAGTGCGGTGAGTTGGGTGCGCAGCTTGTCACCTTCGGCCCCGCGCGTCGCGAATTCTACGAAAGCGGTGCCTTCGAGCTTCTGGCGGGGCGGAATGACCGGCAGATCGGCCTTCACCTCGGGCTCGGTCCGGCGCACGTCGTCCAGCAAGGTGACCAGCGCGCGATAACCATCGCGGGCGATGGTGCGAGGGCTGCCGCCACGGAACTGGTCGTTGAAGATCTCGAGGCTGACCGGCCCGGTGTAGCCCGCGGCGACCACCGCGCGCATGAAGTCGGTCATGGCAAGATCACCCTCGCCCGGCATGTTGCGGAAGTGGCGCGACCAGTAGAGCAGGTCCATGTCGATCTTCGGCGCATCGGCCATCTGCACGAAGAAGATCTTGTCGCCCGGAATTTGCCGGATCGAATTGGGGTCGAGACCGCGGCCGAGCGTGTGGAAGCTGTCGACGATGAGCCCGATGTTGGGATGGTCGGCCCGGCGCACGATCTCCCAGGCATCGCGGTGGTCATTGACGTAGCGGCCCCAGGCCAGCGCCTCATAGCCGACCCGCAGCCCCCGCGCCGCAGCCCGCTCGCCGAGCTCGCGCAGATCATCCGCAGCCCGCTCGACGCCGCCGAGCGCCTTGGGATGAAGCGAGGAGCAGACCAGCATGAGGTCCGCACCCAGATCCTGCATCATGTCGAACTTGCGCTCTGCCCGGTCGAAGGCCTTGGCCCGCAGCGCGCCGGGCAGCCCCTCGAAATCGCGGAACGGTTGGAAGAGGTCGATGCTCAGCCCCTTGTCGCGGATGCGGTTGCCCACGTCGCGCGCGCTGCCGCTGTCGGTGATGAAATCCTGCTCGAAAATCTCGATCCCGTCGAAGCCGGCGGCGGAAATCGCCTCGAGCTTCTCGGAGAGGGTTCCCGAGATCGAAACCGTCGCGATGCAGGTCTTCATTCGGCATCTCCCATATCGACAAGCGACTTGCGCAGGGCCACGTCATCGAGGCCCAGGCCCGAGAACAGCTTCCAGGCATGCACCCCCTGATAGAAGAACAGCTCCCAGCCCGAGATGACCTTGAGCCCCGCCGCCTCGGCGTCCTGCAGGAACTGCGTGTGGACCGGCGTGTAGACCGCGTCGAAGACCCAACCGGCGCCGGCGATAGCCCCGGGCGCGAGCGGAGTGCCCTCATAGCCGACCATGCCGACAGGGGTGCAGTTGATCAGCCCGGTGCAGCCTTCAGCGGCCTTTTCGGCGCTGAGCCAGATGCTGATCTCCATGTCCGGGGCGACCGAGTGCAGTGCCTCGGCCAGCGCCTCGGCCTTGGCCGGGTCGCGGTCGACGAGGCGCAGCGTGCGCGCCCCCAGCCCTGCGAGGCCGAACGCCACGGCGCGGCCGACCCCGCCGGTGCCGATCATCAGCACCGTGCCGGTGGGCTTGTCGCCCATCACCGAGCGGTAGGCGGACATGAAGCCCGAGTAGTCGGTGTTGAAACCCTTCGGCATCTCGCCGCCGAAGATCACCGTGTTGACCGCGCCGACCGCCCGCACGAGGGGATCGTCCACCTCGACCTTGCCAGCGGCGATCTCCTTGTAGGGATAGGTTACGTTGATGCCGCGGTAGCCCTCGCCCTCGCAGCCGTCGAAGATCTCGTCGAAGCTGCGTACCATGTCACGCGGCACCAGCCGGTCGTAGCGCACCGCGATCCCGTTCTGATGCCCGGCCAGCCCGTGCAACATTGGCGACTGCGACCGCGCAATATTGTCCCCGATAAGGCCGAGGCGGAGGGTGGCATTTCTGCACATCACGTCAGTACTCCGGGTGGTTCCTGTAGCGAAAAGGTAGCAGACTGCCCCAGTCACAGGGGGCGGGCACGGGCAAATTGCCGCGCTACACGTGTTCTGGCTCGTGCGGGCTCGGCGGCTCGATCCAAGGCGCCACAGCGTTGATCGACGCCTGCAGCGCCATGGGCACGAAACAGAACACTGGCGCGATCTTGAAAACAGTATCGGGTATGCGGAAGACCGGAGTTTCCAAGCCAAGAAATTCCCAAACGTTCCCCAGCTGCACCAGCACGTAGACCGAAAGAACGATTGTTGCGATGTTGATGAGCGTGTCGAACACACGGTTCGTCCGGGGGCCCAGCATATCGACCAGCGCGGTCACAACGATGTGCCGGCGCGTCCGAAAAAGGACAAAGGCCATGAGGAAGACGATCCAGGTTATCGCCAGTTGCGTGAGCTCGGCTGACCCGACGAAGGCGCGCCCCAGGAAGTAGCGCATGACGACCTCGAGCAGGATGCCCACGACCAGTGCAAGCAACGCGGCCTGAGAAAGCCGCAGATAGAGCGCGCTGATCTTGGCAAGAATGGTGTCGATGGTTTTCATTTCAGTCTCTCCCCGGGGCGGCGCGCTTACTTGATCTCTTGGATGGCAGCGTAGAGCCCTTCGGCCCAGAGCCCGTCCGCTTCCTGCGCCAGCGCCGCATCGCTCAGCTTTTCTGCGAAGAGCGCGCGGTCGACCTCGAGGATGGTCGCGCCATCGGCCTCGAGCTGACCTCGCACGGTCTCCGCCGCCGCCGAAACGAGCTCGGCCGAGAAACTCGCGGCATTGGCGGCTGCCTCGAGGATTATCCGCTGCTGCTCCTCGTCGAGGCGCGACCAGCGCATGCCGTTCATCGACACGGTGACGGAATCGTAAACGTGGTTGGTCAGCGACACATAGGGAGCGGCAAGGTGGAACTTCTGGCTCAGCACCGAGTCATATGGCGCTTCCATCGCATCGGTGATGCCGGTCTTGAGCGCCTGGAAGCTGTCCGCCCAGGGCACTTGAGTGGGGTTTGCGCCCAATGTCTGCCAGGTCTTGATATAGGAAGGGATCCCCGGCACGCGGAACTTCAGGCCCGTCAAGTCCTCGGGCGTTTCCACCGGCCGGGTCGAAACAACGACACGCGGCAGCTTCGACCAGTTGCTGGCAAGCATCTTGATCCCTGCCTCATCGAAGAGCCGGGCTTCCATGTCCTTCTCTAGGTCCGAGTTCAGGAAGTCTTGGAAATGGGTGTTGTCGCGGAAGGTGAAACCCCAGGAGACCACGTTGTAATCTCTGACGAAGTTGCCGTAGTTCGACAGGCTTTCAACGACCAAGTCGAGCACCCCGGCGCGCAGCTGCTGGATGGCCTTCTCGCCCGAGCCAAGCTGCCCAGCGGGGAAGACCTGGATGTCGATCTCGCCCGCGGTGCGCTCGCGCACCTCATCGGCGAAATGGGTCGCCGCAAGACAGGTGGTCGAGGTTTCCGCCGAGGGGCACGCCAAACGATAAGTCGCGGCGGAAGCATCGGCGGCGGTCAACGACAGCGTAGCGAGGGCAAGCGTTGAGATGAGTGCGGTTTTCATAGGTTCCTCCCTTTCGAAAACGGTTTGGTATCAGTTGCTCGGAAGCAGCAGCTCTCCCGGCAGGAGCACGAGGCTCGGCACGTAGGTGATCAGCAGCAACACGAGCAGAATGGGGATCAGGAAAGGCATGATCGCGCGGGCAGTGTCGATGAACCGTATCTCCGCGATCTCGGTGACGATGTAGAGGCACCAGCCAAGTGGCGGCGTGATCAGGCCGACTGTGAGGTTCAGCACCACCACGACACCAAGGTGAACCGGATCGACGCCCAGTGCGGTGCCCATGCCGACCAGCGTCGGTGTGAAGATGACAAGGATCGAGGTCAGGCTCATGAAGGTGCCGAGCAGCAGCAGGATGATGTTGACCGCGAAGAGGAAGGCCAGGTGACCGTAGCCGGAGGCCTGGAAGAACTCCGCCATCGCCTGCGGAAGCTGCTCGGTCGTGACCAACCAGCCGAACAGAGAGGACATGCCGAGGATGAACATGATCTGCGTGGTGGTGATCAGCGCCTCTTCCAGCATCGATCCGAGGTTCGACCAGTTCATGTCACCATAGGCCATCGAGACCACCGCAGCGTAGAACACGGCCACGACGCCCGCCTCGGTGGGCGTGACAATGCCAAAGACCAGTCCCGCAAGGATCACCACCGGCGTGGCGAGGGGCGGCGCGTTGCGCACAAAGCTGCAGGCGATTTCGCGCAAGCTGGCCCGCGGTTGCGGCACCACGCCCTCCTTCTTGGCAGCGAAATAGACGTAGATCATCATGAAAAGGCCCAACAGCAGACCGGGCACAAGCCCCCCGACGAACAGCGCCGGGATCGAAACCTCGGACATGGAGCCATAGAGCACCATCAGGATCGACGGCGGGATGATCGGCCCGATACAGCTCGAGGCAGCCGTGACCGCGGCGCTGAAGGCGCGCGAATATCCTGCCTTGGTCATCGCCTTGATCTCGATCCGTCCCAGACCCGCCGTGTCCGCCACCGCCGAGCCCGAGATTCCGGCGAAGAACAGGCTTGAGACGATGTTCACATGCGCCAACCCGCCGCGGATATGGCCAACCAACAGCCCGGCAAAGTGGAAGATTCGGGCGGTGACACCGCCGACATTCATGATTTCGCCAGCGAGCACGAAGAACGGGATTGCCAGCAGCGTCACCCCGCCGAGGCTCTCGACCATCGAGAAGATGAAGATCGAGGGCATGACGTCGCCCAGCAGGATGTAGACCATCGAGGCGAATCCCATGGCCAACGCCACAGGCGCACCCATAGCCATGAAGACGCCAAAAGTGATCAGAAGCGCAGTAAAGGCCATGCTCAGACTCCCAGGAACGCGTTCTCGGACCGCAGGCGCGCCTGCAGGTCGGCAGTGTCGATGTTGCGTACTTCGCCCTGCGCGGAACTGGCTGCAAGCGCCGCCCCGATCCCTGCTGCATGCCCCATCGCCATGGCCGTAGGCATGACACGAAGCGCAGCAAAGGCCTCATGGGTCGCCGAAATTCCGCGACCAGCAGTCAACACGTTGCGCAAACCCGAGGGGATAAGCGCGCGGTAGGGAATCGAATAGTGGTGGTCGTCGCCGAACTCGATGAAAGTCAGCTCGGTGCCCGTGGGCTTGTGTACGTCAATCGGGTAGGCTCCGCAGGCCACGGTGTCCTCGTACACGCATCCTTCGGTGATCTCGTCGCGGGTGATGATGTGCTCGCCCTGTACACGGCGCGTGTCACGAATGCCAAGCTGCGGTGCCAGTGCCGACAGTCGCGCGCGCGCGCAGCCCGGCATATGCGCCTTGAGAAAGCGCGCGATCTCGACCGCCTGCCGCCGGCCCTCGATTTCGCCCTCGCTGACCGAAAAAGGATCATCGGGATCCACCGACACCCGCGAGATGTTGAACCAGGCAGCATCGGCACCCGGCACCCGAGAGTAGTGCAGCGCCGCGCGCGGCAACGCCCCCGACCGCAACCCCGCCGTCACGACGCGGTCGCGATCCTCGCGCGTCATCGCTTCCATTTGCTTCAGGTCGACCGGCGACATCTCGAACATCATGGTGCCCGGCTGCAGCGCCTCGTCCTTTTCAAGCTCAAGGAAGGCGCCGCCGGCGACGGTGACCAGGGTCATGTCACCCGAGGCATCGACGAAACTGCCGGCCCTCGCGACGATTGGCGTACCGGCCGCCCAGATCCCGACCGAAGACACCCGGCCATTCTCGGTCTCCGCCGCCATCACGAAGGATTTGAACAGGACGGTGACCCCCGCCTCGACCAGCATCTGCTCGAGCGAGACTTTGAGGATCTCGGCATCATATTCAATCCGGTTCATCTCGTGCCCGGTCGACATGACGAAGGTGCCGATCTCGCCACAGCCGCCATCGGTCCTCAGGCGGGACACGATGTCATCGGCCACGCCGCAGACAACCTTGCGACCGGAGCGAGTCTGCCAGCCGACGAACTGACCGACCATTCCGGCCGTCGCCGCTCCGCCAAGAAATGCGTTCTGCTCGACCAGAAGTACCTGCGCACCGCTGCGGGCCGCCGCCAAAGCCGCCGCGGAACCTGACATCCCTCCCCCGACGACGATCACATCAAAGATATGGTCACGCCCGACGTGATGCGGGCCTGCTTTGCGTGATGACATGGGGCGTCTCCTCCGTCGCGTGTCCTTGCAGTCCGGAGACTTTAATTTGATCACTCAACAAAGGTCGATTAACATCTGCCAAGTTCTGATTAACAATCTGTTAAATGGAGGCGACTCGTGATCTCGATCAGGCAGGTGGAAGTGGTTCGTGCGGTCATGGCCGCGCGGTCTATCAATGGCGCGGCGCAACTGCTCAACGTGTCAGCAGCGGCGGTGAGCCGCATGCTGCGTCACACCGAGTCGCAGATCGGCTTCGATCTCTTCGCCCGCACGCCCTCGGGATTCGTGCCCACGACCGACGCCACTGCGCTGATGAGCGATCTCGAAACCATCCACCGCAGCCTCAAGCGGATTGAGGACCGGCTGGCACTGCGGGACACCGAGGAATTGCCGCTGCGCATCGGCAGCTCGCCGGGACTGGGCCAGAGCGTGATCCCCCAGGCGCTCTCCAGCTTGCACCGCAAGCATCCCGCACTGCGCTTTGAGCTCGGCAGCCTGCACGTCGACGAGGTGGTGCCGATGCTGGAGTTCAGACGCTATGACTTCGCGTTGACGATCTACGATCTCAAGGATCCACGCGTCGAGGCCGTCACCATCGCGGAGGCGCCTTTGGTTTGCCTGATGTCAAATACCCATGTGCTGTCCGGCAGGCACCGGGTCACGCTGGACGAGGTCGCGCGCTACCCGATGATTGGCTACGGCGCGCACGCATTTCAGCAACGGATGATCGACGACTTGTTCAGGGAGCGCGGGCTGACACCCGATTACCACGCAAGGTGTCGGCTGATGAACACCGCTTGCGCACTCGTTCAGGAGGACATCGGCCTAACACTGCTGGACGAATTCACCATCTTCGGACGCGCCCCCGTGGGAACACATGTTGCGCAGCTCGACATCGACTACCGCTTCCCGCTCAACGTGCTGACCTTCAAGGATGCGCCTCTCTCGCGGCTGTCAGAGGCCTTTCTTTCAGAGGTAAAGTGCGTTCTGTCTGCATCAATCGGCGCGCCTAACGTCAGCGCTTCAATGCAAGCCAGGGCCAATTCCAGTTAGGAATCGCAAGTGCCCCAAGATTCGCAAATCACGGGGACGGGCCACGGATAAGGTCGAATTATGTGTGTTCCAATGTCAACGGCGTGCACAATCGGTCCACTTTGGCGGCGGGATACTCCTGCTGCGGACGGCGTAAAAACCCGCCACTTTGCTCTTCTTGCGGCGGCAGGCTGGACGTGGAGAACTAAACTGTGGAGTTATATCAAAAGACTCGTCTGGCCTGCGCCGACGGCATGAGAAGATAGTGCCCCCGCGCGTGGTGTAGGAGCGTCGACCTTCGGAGAGGTCCGGGTCTGATCAGGATGCCACGGCGGGCAACCTGACGGTGGGATTGTCGGTGACGCGGGCCAGGGTTTCAAGATGTCGTCATGGGGCAGCCAAGACCGGATAGGCTGGCGCTTCCACATCCCAGAGGAGGACGGCATGAAGACCTTCATCGGCATTGACGTTTCGCTTGCGAGTTCCGCAGTTTGCGTGCTGGACGAACATGGGCAGGTCGTCAAGCGGGCGCAGATCGACAGCGAGCCCGAGGCGTTCACAGCGTTCCTGCGGGACTTGCCCTGGACCATCGAGGCGATTGGGCTCGAGGCCGGCCCGCTGTCGCAGTGGCTTCACCGCAGTTTGGGGGAAGCCGGCTTCGCGCTGATCCTGATGGAGACGCGGCAGGTCAAGGCGGTCCTGAAGGCCATGCCCGTGAAGACAGATCGCCGCGATGCCGAGGGGATTGCGCAACTGCTTCGCATGGGCTGGTTCAGGCCGGTTCACTGCAAGTCTGTATCCGCCCAGGAGATGCGCGCCCTGCTCAGCGCCCGCAAGTCGGTCCAGAAAGCAGCACTCGACATCGAGCAGTACTTACGCGGCGTGCTGCGCAATTTCGGTATGAAGCTCGGTCCCGTTGGCAAGGGCAAAGGGCGCTATGAGGCACGGGTCCGCTAACTTGTCGCGGGGAATGCTGCGCTGGAGACAGCCGCATCGGCCATCCTCGACGCCCGGGCGATGCTGCGCGACAAGTTGTCGGCGCTGGACTGCAGGGTGATCGAGCTTGCCCGGCAGGATGAAGCCTGTCAGCTGATGATGACGATGCCGGGCATCGGCGCCGTGATTGCTCTGACGGTGCGCTCGGCGATCGATGACCCGGCACGGTTCAGATCGTCGCGGAACGTCGGACCATGGGTCGGCCTCACACCTCGGCGCGAGCAGTCCGGCGAGCGCGATGTCACCGGCCGGATCACCAAGGCAGGAGATGTCGCCCTGCGAACGGCTCTCTTCAACGCTGCCACCGTGATGATGCATAATGCGAGGCCCTGCTGGCTCAAGGCATGGGGCATGCAGGTTGCCAGGCGCCGCGGTTCGAAGCGCGCCACGGTCGCCGTGGCACGACGGATCGGTGTCGTGCTTCACCGCATGTGGCTGGACGGCACTGAGTTCCGCTTGCAGCGCGATACGGTGACGTTGGCCTCCTGAGACGACCATCGACACGGAAAGAAGGAGAAGATCAACTCCTGGCAGGGTCTGCCCTCGCCACGACGAAGTCCCTACCGGGACGCGGTTTCCGGCGACGCCGGACATGTGCCTGCCACCGGACGTTCCGTCCGAGCGCGTTTTCAAGATGGGTGCCCGGAAACCGATCTCACCGACATCAAGTAGGCGGCCAATGTGCTGACCACGGACGGAAGCATGACACCGGTACGGCAGCTGGGAGTGGAATTGATGGCGCTGCTGAGGGAACATACTGCCCAGCGGAACGCGAGGCGCGGGTCGCGCTCCGATATCTGGGGTCTACGCGCCACCCGCGCCTCGCGTTCCGCTGCCAGCCCGGCAAATGCGGCAACGTTCCTATGCACATTACGTATTGACGACCAAGGCCCCAAGACGGAAGGCTCATGTATCGCCGCGCCACTGCCCATTCATCGTTGGTTTCGAGCATCAGAGCGCCGACGAGGCGGATGATGG